>CAURVH010000003.1:0-223436 GCA_963528645.1 uncultured bacterium | reverse complement strand
AAAAACTTACAAGGTTTTGATAAATAAAATAAGAGAGCTATCTACCAGTTTACACCAACTACAAGATATCGTATTTGCGAGAATATCAAAAAAAGACGATTTCCAAGCGGAAATCGTCTTTTAATAGGACAGACTTCTCCAATTCAAAATGTACTTCATTTAGTATATGTGTAGCCATAAATCATATTTTCTAAGTGGTTTATACATGACTGTTCATCAGAAAAAGAAGATATGCAAAATTTTGAAATTTTGATATAATAAAACTATCAAAAAGTAAAGGAACGATTGGTATGAAAGCAATCACAGCTCACAGCTCACAGCTCACAGCTCACAGCTCACGCTGATTATGTAATCAAGCGTATTTTTTGTCAAGCCCTAAAACAGACTTTTTCACATTTTTGTGAGAAGGTCTTTTCTGTTGTGTATGAAAGTGAGGGACTTGTATGAGTCAGGCATTCGAAACAGCGATTCAACAAGCCCTACGAGAGGTGGTAGAAAGCTTTGATGAACAGTATGTAGCTGAGGGACTGCTAAAAAAAGATGCTATTATAGTAGATTTAGATAATTATAAACCTGAGTTGGTTGAAAAGATTTTGACAAATGCAATTCTAAATGAAACATTTACCGAGGATATTGCTGGTGCGACAATTTTGAAAATCAACGATATCATTCAAATGCTTGAAGTTGATGAATATTGGTCAAACTCTTACACGCGTTACACCAACAAAATCGGATTAGCAGCAAATAATCGCTATCTAGATGAAACAACAGACGTTGTCCTAAATTTCCCCTACAAAGATGGTATCTTAAAAGCTGGTATGACTAAAGATGATGTATCGAGGGAAGATGCTGAAGAATCCTTTTTAAATGAGATAGTTGCTAGAGAAGAGATTGATGTCCTCCTTGATGAAAAGATTTTAAAAAATGCTAAGAAATATGACAAAAATGGCTCTTCTCCTGTATCAGAAATCAAGGATACGGATAACCTGATTATCAAGGGAAACAACCTGTTAGCACTCCACAGTTTGAAAAAACGTTTTGCTGGAAAAATTAAAAGTATAATTATTGATCCACCTTACTATTTTAAAAAGACTAAGACTAGTGATGCATTTAATTATAATTCAAATTTTAAATTATCTACTTGGTTAGTTTTTATGAAAAATAGATTAGATGTTGCCAAGGAGTTGCTATCTGATGAAGGATTATGCATAATTATAGTTGGAGAAGAAGGATATGCTCAATTAAAATTATTAGCAGATAATATATTTGGAGGGGATAAATATATTGGTACGATTTCGTGGAGAAAATCTGATAATCAAGCAAATATTGGAGAATTTGCAAAAGTAACAGATTATATACTTATTTATAAGAAATCGATTGGGAAATTAAATAAGTTACCACTAACCGACAAAGCTAGAAAAGAATATCGTTATTCAGATGAGAACGGTTATTTCAGACGACAAATTTTATTGGATAAGACTAGGGGTAAATATAATTATGAACTAACAACTCCTACAGGAAAAAAACTTTATGGCCCCTGGATGAAAGCGAAAGAAGAAATAGAACGGTTAGATAATTTAGGAAAGATATATTGGACACGAGGTGGGCAAGAACAACCATATGGTAAACTATATTTACAAGATTCGGAGGGTCAAATACCAAATGATTTTTGGGATAACTCATTTGGTACGAATCAACGTGGAGCTGAGGAGATTAGAGAGTTATTTAGTGGTGATAGGTTATTTGATTTTCCAAAACCTGAAAGACTTATTTATAATTTGATGAAAATTAGTAGTGAAGAAGGAGATATTGTTCTTGATTTCTTCATGGGTAGTGGGACAACACAAGCAGTTGCTCACAAGATGAATCGTCAGTACATCGGTATTGAACAAATGGATTATATTGAAACAGTTTCTATAGAAAGATTAAAGAAAGTTATTGATGGAGAACAAGGTGGCATTTCTCAAGATGTTGCTTGGTCTGGCGGTGGTTCATTCATTTATGCTGAGTTAATGGACAAAAATGCAACCTTTATTGATGCCGTTCTTAACTCTAAACATTCTGATGAATTAAAGGCTATCTTTGACGATATGAAAGCCACACTTGATTTTGATTTCAGAGTGGATTTACAAGAAGTCGACCAATCTATCTGGGATGAAGATTTTGAAATGCAGAAAAAAATTCTTGTGAAAATTATTGACAAAAACCAGCTCTATCACAACTACTCTGAAATTGATGATGAAACCATCAAATCGCAATTATCTCAATCAGATTATGATTTTAATAAGAGTTTTTATAGGGAGAAATGATGGTTAGAAAAGCAAAGAAAAAAGAACTGATCTTTGAACTCTTCGATGAATTGAAACAGCTGGATATGGATATTTTGAACGAACAGCATGGTTGGGAATTACCACAGTATATTGTAGAAAATCTCAAGCATGAACCACGTTCTTATCAAAGTGAAGCTATTCGCTATTTTCACTACACTCAAGCATCAGATACTTTCAAGTTTCGAAAGCCAAGACAGCTGATGTTCAATATGGCAACTGGTTCGGGAAAGACTGATTTGATGGCTGGTTTAATCCTCTATCTCTATAAAGAAAAAGGGTATCAAAATTTTCTGTTTACAGTGAATACAAATGGTGTTCTGAGTAAGACCATTGATAATCTAACGAATGCTCAATCTACGAAGTATCTTTTCAATTCCAACTTAGAAATTGATGGGGAACATATCTTTATCAACCAAATTTCAGGAAGATTTCCAGATTTTCCTAATAAAAATGTAATTAATATTAAGTTTGTTTCAATTCAAACATTGACAAATGACCTCCTCACACAGGCAGAAAATATCATGTCATTAAAAGATTACCAGAAGACAAAAATGGTTATTCTGGCGGATGAAGCCCATCACTATTCTGCTTCTACGAAAAAGAAAAATAAAGCAGAATTGGAAAAAGTCTCATGGGAAAAAAGCCTACTTGATCTCCTTCACGCACATGCTGATAATCTCTTGCTAGAATTTACCGCAACACTTGATTTTGACGATGAGACCATTTATCAAAAATATCGAGATAAGATTATTTACCGTTATACCTTGGATTCATACATCAAAGAGCGATATTCAAAAAATGTAAGACGCATTCAGACGGGGAATTCCAATGAAGGTAATATGCTTAGTACCGTTCTTCTGAGTGAATATCGTCGCAAATTTGCTCTAGAAAAATTTGGGATTGAGATAAAACCCGTCATTCTTTTCAAATCACATAAAATTGATGCTTCCTATGAAGCAAATAATCTATTCAATGAGATGATTGACAATCTGACCGTGGAAAGCTTAAAGGCGTTCCTTATTTCACAATTGAGGAGTGTATCAGAAGAGCAAAGCCATACCCTACAGCTAGCTTATCAGTATTATCTCGAAAAGGATGATCTTTCAACTGTTGTTCGAGAAATTAAGCGTGGTTTTTCACCAGCTAGAATTCTAAATGCAAATGATTCAGACAGTAGTTCAAAAGGGTTGCTAGAAACAGGACAGTATCAAGCCCTCAATTCGCTTGAATCGCCCAATAATCTGTATCGTGTAGTCTTTGCAGTAGCAAAATTAACAGAAGGTTGGGATGTCCTCAATCTTTACGATATCGTTCGTATTAGCAACTTGGGAAAAATGAATGATAAAAGAGATGCTAAATCAACCAATTCCGAGGCTCAGTTGATCGGACGTGGGGCGCGATACAATCCTTTCTCCTTAAATCAAAAGATTTCTTATCAAAGACGATTTGATGAATCAGATGAAACAGCAAGTCTTTTGTTGGAAACACTACACTACCATACCCTTAATGAACCGCAATACATCAAGAATTTGATGGCATCACTTGACAAGATGAATCTTGCGACTGGGACGGATGAAAAAAATCCTCCAATTGAAATCAAACTGAAACCCTCTTTCAAGAAAACCCAAATCTTTAAAACAGGTAAGCTTTACTATAATGAAACTGAGGAAATTCCTGACAGTCACTATGTGAATTTACGTGCATATGGTATTGAAATTTCTAAGCTAGCCAATGTATCCTATTTTAAATCCACCTATGAAACAGCTTACCTTTCAGCTGAAGCAATAGAGTTAAAAACGTCTCAATTGAGGGGAGTTGATATTCGTTATTTTAAAAAATCAATTAGCCGCTCTAACTTTTTCCGATTTGAAAATCTGAAAAGATATCTTCCAAATCTCAAGTCTATGGAAGATTTTTGGGGAGAAAATTGGCTAGATTTACAAAATTTTACACTCTCTGTCACAACAGAAAAAGAAACCACTGTAGAAGAATTTTCCGCTATGGAAAAGCTGAAAATTGTTGATAACTTTTTTAACCTACTGGCTGCCCAAATAAAGGCAGGTTATCGCAAAGCAAGAGGTACGAACCGCTTTATCGGATATCCAATTACAGAATATCTCGTTGATTATCGCAAACGAATACCTAATTATGATACGGCTAAACAGAGTGGCTCCTTCATCGAACAAAAAGTAGCTAATATTAGTTTTGAAAAATTTGACTTTTTTGCTTACCAATCTGCTATAATCAATAGAAATGAAGAAAATCTGGTTAATGCTATCGCCAATCACATTGATGAACTAAGAGAACAATACGGTGATGTTTTCCTCATCCGGATGGACGAAAACATGCTAAAGGGGACAGATAAAGTTGAACAATTGAAATTGCACCAATTTGAGGAGAATCCACGGGAAATCAATTTTTCAGGATTTCAACCAGACTTTGTCCTACTTCTTCAAAATAAGGATTACCATCTTCAAATCTTCATTGAACCCAAAGGTGAACAATTGACAGAAAAAGATAGATGGAAGGAGGAACTTCTTTCATACATCAACGACCATCAAGAAGATTTGATTTTCGAGGATGAAGTTGATGGAGTTATCATCAAAGGACTTAAATTCTATAATCAAGAAAATAGTAAGCAAACACTCAATCAATTAGCACAGGTAGCTCTTGAAAAACCACATTTTGGTGGAAATATTAGGCTGGACTTATTCTAAGTATCAAAAAGACGATTTCCGCTTGGATAATCGCCTTTTTTGCTATTTTATCTTGTACTTGGTATAAACTAGTATATATTCCACTAGATAGTATGCTCTATCTCTTGTACCAAAACTATAGTCCCCATTAATCAGTGTGTAGTTGCCATATTCTTTCATCTGAATGGAAGTTCTATCTGCACTATCAAAAATCGTTCTTTCTGTTCTTTTGATTCCCTCTGAGTTTGGGACTGATCCAGTCTAGCATAGCAATAATACTTGATTTCTTTTCAGGATAAATAACTTAGTTACTAATACAGTAGCTCTTTACTCAAGGATACCAAGACAGAGCAAAAAAGTCTAGACAGACTAGACTTTCTTAGCTTATTCTACTGTTACTGACTTAGCAAGGTTACGTGGTTTGTCCACATCAAGGCCACGGTGGAGGGTTGCAAAGTAAGCAACCAATTGCGTTGGTACGACCATTGAGATTGGTGAGAGGTAAGGATGGACGGTCGTAAGGACGATATCGTCTGTCTCTTTAGCAACATTTTCTTCTGCGATGGTGAGAACCTTGGCACCACGGGCTGCGACTTCTTGGATATTTCCACGAGTATGGTTGGCAAGGACTGGATCTGACAAGAGGGCCAAAACAGGCGTTCCTTCTTCAATCAAGGCAATGGTTCCGTGCTTGAGTTCTCCTGCCGCAAAACCTTCACACTGGATATAAGAAATCTCTTTAAGTTTGAGACTTGCTTCCATGGCTACGTAGTAGTCTTGACCACGTCCGATATAAAAGGCGTTGCGAGTTGTTTCAAGAAGCTCACGAACCTTAGCATCAATGGTTTCTTTCTCAGAAAGAGTTGATTCGATAGACTGAGCCACGATAGACAACTCACGAATCAGATCAAAGGCTTGTGCTTTAGCATTGCCATTTGCTTCACCGACTGCTTTTGCAAGGAAGGCAAGGGATGCAATTTGCGCTGTATAAGCCTTAGTTGATGCTACGGCGATTTCAGGACCCGCGTGAAGGAGCATGGTATGGTTGGCTTCGCGTGAAAGGGTTGAACCTGGCACGTTTGTAACAGTCAAGCTTGGAATGCCCATTTCATTGGCCTTAACCAAAACTTGACGGCTGTCAGCTGTTTCACCAGACTGACTGATAAAGATGAAGAGTGGTTTCTTACTGAGAAGTGGCATACCGTAACCCCACTCAGATGAAATTCCAAGTTCAACTGGTGTATCTGTCAGTTCTTCCAGCATCTTCTTAGAAGCAAATCCTGCGTGGTAAGATGTCCCAGCCGCAAGGATGTAGATGCGGTCTGCGTCTTGAACAGCCTTGATGATAGCTGGGTCTACCACTACTTGACCTGCCTCATCTGTGTAGGCTTGGATGAGTTTACGCATAACTGTTGGTTGCTCGTCAATTTCCTTGAGCATGTAGTAAGGATAAGTTCCCTTACCGATATCAGACAAGTCAAGCTCGGCAGTATAGCTAGCACGCTCACGGCTGTTGCCATCATAGTCTTGAACTTCAACGCTATCAGCCTTGACGATTACCAACTCTTGGTCATGAATTTCCATGTATTGGTTAGTCTCACGAATCATAGCCATAGCATCTGAGCAGACCATGTTATAGCCTTCCCCAAGACCAATCAAAAGTGGTGATTTATTTTTCGCCACATAGATGACATCTGGATTTTCAGAGTCAATCAAGGCAAAGGCATAAGAACCACGGATGATGTGAAGGGCTTTTTTGAAGGCTTCAAGCACTGAGAGACCATCTTCTTCTGCAAATTTTCCAATCAAGTGAACGGCGATTTCTGTATCTGTTTGCCCCTTGAAGTGGTGACCTGCAAGGTATTCTTCCTTGATCTCAAGGTAGTTTTCAATCACCCCATTGTGTACCAAGACAAAACGTCCTGTCTCAGAGCGATGTGGGTGAGCATTGTCCTCAGTTGGTTTACCATGAGTCGCCCAACGCGTATGTCCGATACCAGTCGTTCCCTCAACACCAGCTGTCTTAGCAGACAATTCAGCGATACGACCGACAGCCTTGACTAGATGATTTTCAGCACCACCTAGAACAAAAATCCCCGCAGAATCATAACCACGGTATTCGAGCTTTTCAAGGCCTTGAATCAAAATATCAGTTGCATTTGTGTTTCCAACAACACCAACAATTCCACACATAGTATATACGACACAGACCAGCTGTGCTTTCTCCTTAAATTGGTATAGTCTGATTTTCCTTTTACAGAACCAGCAAAGACAGTATATACTTGTTTTTCTCACTTGTCAAGTATAAAAATTGGTATAGTTTTTTTAAAATACCATCAGAGCAAGATTTCACTTGAGAACTGACAAGTAGGATTCGATTACTTATAATAGAGAGAGGAGGTAGTTACCATGTGGTTTTTCTTCGCACTTTTATCTGCTGTCTTTGCAGCCTTAACTTCTATTTTAGCCAAGATTGGGATTGAGGGAGTTCCGTCCAATCTAGCAACAGCCATTCGTACGGTCATCGTCATCCTTATGGCTTGAGCCATGGTTTTCTTGACCAATAGTCAGACTGAGCTTGGCAACATCAGCAGAAAAAGTTGGCTCTTTCTCATCCTGTCTGGTTTGGCAACAGGCGCCTCCTGGCTCTGCTACTACAAGGCCTTGCAGATGGGCAATGCGACTGAGGTATCTGCTGTCGATAAATTCAGTCTCGTCATTACCCTCGTTTTAGCCTTTTTCTTTCTACAGGATGTCCCGACGTTTAAAACAATCATTGGCTGCATCTTGATTACGATTGGGACCTTGGTGATGATTTTGTAATCATCTCCCCCTCCATATATGACCTCCCCAAAAAAGCTCAATACGAAAAATCTAATTTTTGGAAGCGATTCATAGTCACTATTTGTCTCCTTTAAGTACAAATCTATGGACAAAGTGGCTAAGTTTTTCATTAATTCTTGTCTTCCAAGAACAATAAGGGTAGACCTAATAGATAGTTTTCTCACTTAATCACACAAATTCGATCTCTTTGTTAGCCATGATAGATTGAATGAATTGTTCCTGTTGAGTATATAATTTTTTGTACCTTTAGATTTCTCTGTTTATCTTGTGATGACTACAAGCTCACATATAGAATTCTTATGCGATCAAGTCACTCACTTCTTTTTAGAGATTCGAGAAAGTGAGATTTTTCCATTTTTCTTGCCAATTTTTCTTGGATAATCGTGTTTGATAGAGTTTCATTCGGTCTTCATTTTCTAAGAAGTGAGGAGTCGGGTGAACTTGAAACTTTAAAATATCCTCTAAACCATAAGGTGCAAAGAGCTCTAAAGTGGAATCTTCATTCAAGCGAAGCCCTATCGCCGTACAGCGCTCTGGATATTTACTCATGGCATCACGAGAACTCGTATAGGGCGCAGTGTGGGGACTGTGCTGATGCATATAGACCTGATTTTTCAACTCCCACTGATACTGGGGAAAATCTTCTCTCAGCTTTTTCTCTAGGGATACTGTTTCCTCATAAGAAATATCTGGATCAAAGAAAATCACATCCACATCCGTTTCATGATCAAAAGGGGATTTGTCTGACAAGAGATTCCAGATGAAATTCCTGACAGAGCCTGCTGCCAACCACGAGTCTTTCAGACCAAGGTTACAAATGATGGTTAAGATTCTCATCAAATCTGTGTTTAATTGGATAGCTTGTAAAAGATCTTGTCTGATAAGCATAATTACTCCGTTTTCATCGATAAACTACATGGGCTGTAAAAGTAACTGGCTCGTTACCTACATTAGTAAGGGTAATATCAAATGGTTCGCTACTAGTCACATCAAATACATTCTCTCCCTTATACCTTGCTATCAAACCCTTTTCACTAATATATAAATCATTTGAAAATCTATTATCAACATATTCCTTTACAATTTCTCTATCTTCATTAACTTTACTACGAGAGATACGCTGTTTCTCAACATCATACCACAAGTCACTGTCTCTAAGTGTCCAGATTTTTTGTCCAGTTAAAAGTAGTTCATTTGTATCTTTTTTTACTAGATAGAGTTCGGTCCGAGGATCTAGTGCTTCGTTTGCTATACCTATATGTATTTTGACACTTTGTCCTGACTGTAGAGTATAATAACTATTATAAATATAGAATACGAGTCCTATAAAAATCAAGAAAAGCAAGCTAAATCCGATTTTTTTATTCTTTATAAATGCGAACAGGATTAATAATAGAAATATTAAAGGTAAGGCTATAAGAAGTAGCAAAAATATCAGTATCATTAGTATTCCTTTCTTTCGACTAGAATGGATTATTTTTCACTGTATTCATAGCCTAAATGCTCATATGCCTTAGCTGTGGCGACTCGTCCAGATCGTGTCCGCATGATAAAACCTTTTTGGATCAGGTAGGGTTCGTACATATCTTCAACCGTTTCGCGCTCCTCGGCGATATTAACCGAAAGGGTTCCCAGTCCGACAGGTCCACCACCGTACATCTCAATCATGGTACGAAGAATTTTTTGGTCCACATAGTCCAATCCTTCATGGTCAACATCTAGCATGGTCAAAGCCTTATCGGTAATAACATCATCGATAACCCCATTCCCCATAATCTGGGCAAAGTCGCGCACGCGCTTGAGGAGACGATTGGCAATACGAGGGGTTCCTCGACTACGTAAGGCCAACTCAGCTGCAGCTTCATGAGTGATTTCCATCTCAAAAATATCTGCCGTCCGCTCAACAATTTCCGTCAAGTCAGCATGGGCATAGTATTCCATATGACCTGTAATCCCAAAACGTGCCCGTAGCGGATTTGAGAGCATCCCCGCACGTGTCGTCGCACCAATCAAGGTAAAAGGTGGCAAGTCTAAATGGACACTGCGACTGCCCTCACCAGCCCCAATCATAATGTCAATGTAGAAGTCCTCCATGGCACTATAGAGCACCTCTTCCACCGACATGGGCAAGCGATGAATCTCGTCAATAAAGAGGACGTCTCCAGGCTCCAAATCATTCAAAATCGCTACCAGATCACCCGCTTTTTCAATGACAGGACCAGACGTTTGCTTGAGATTGACTCCCAGTTCATTGGCAATGACAAAGGCCATGGTCGTTTTCCCCAAACCTGGAGGCCCAAATAAGAGCACATGATCCAGTGCTTCATCCCGCATTTTGGCAGCTTCGATAAAGATTTGGAGCTGATCCTTCACCTTATCCTGCCCGATATATTCACGTAAGTATTGAGGACGGAGCGTACGTTCTACTAACTCCTCATCCCCCATTATCTCATTATCTAAAATTCTATTCATGTTTCCATTATATCAAAAATCCAAGCCACAAACAAAAAAGCCACCTGATTGGGTGGCCTCTTTAGGGAGATTATGATGAAAAAGAAAGGATTAGGATTTCATTAAATAAAGTTAGGAGGTCTTTATCTAATGACTATATGATACACGAGGAGACTTAAACTTTACTTAAGAAAAAATAATTTTTTTATCTTTTTCGATCCACCCAAATCATTCCTGTACAATCATAAGTAGATAAGGTTTCAAATCCCAGAGAACGATAAAATCCCAAGGTTTTTTCTGTCTGTTCGGTCACTAGTTGGACTTGATAGACATCTTTGAAATCAGCTAAAGCCTTTTTCATCAAGTCGCTACCAATCCCTTGGCGTTGATAGCTAGGCAAAACGATCAAATCCTGGACAAAAACCGATGAAAAACCATCTCCGACTAAACGGACCAAGCCCACCACGGCATCACCATCAAGTGCCAGATAAATTGCTAATGAATGAGACAAGGCCTTCTCCAACATCTGAGGTTGATGGGTATAATTTGTCCATCCAACTGCCTGATAGAGATGTAAAACATCCTCTAGCTTGACAATCTCTTGCCTTCTAATAGTCATCATCTCAACACCTCTTAGAATTCTCTCAAGCTCTTGTACTGTCGTCCATTCTTGTCAAAATTTTTAGGAGCCAGCCATGCTTCCAAACGAGCTTTGGCTTGGGGCCATTCCTTATCAATCATAGACAACCAATCCGTATCTCGAGTACGCCCCTTATAAACAACTGCCTGGCGGAAGGTTCCTTCATAGACAAAGCCCAAACGTTCCGCAGCCCGTCTTGATGGGAGATTTAGAGCGTCGCATTTCCACTCATAGCGACGATAGTTGAGCTTCTCAAAAACATAGCGAGCCAAGAGATACTGGGCTTCTGTTCCTATCCGCGTCCCCTTAAGTGCTGGTGAAAAGGTGACAGCTCCCACTTCTATTACTCGATTATTCTGATCAATTCGCATAAGAGAAAAAGTTCCCAAGGCCTTACCAGTTACATTGTCTATAATCGCATAGTAAAAACGGTCCTTACGAGCCAACATCTGATTTAAAACGGTAACCAGTTCCGCCATATCTGCCATCGGCTCCTGAAAAAGGTAGGTCCACATCTCCCGAGGAGTATCAGGTCCATAAACAGCTAGCAAATCCTCCGCATGCTTCTCCACCGAAAGAGCCTCTATTCGAGCGTAGCGCCCTTCTAAGAAATCAATGGAAGGCAATTCACCTGGTGTATAACCTTCCATTGACTCACCAATCATCTGACCATATTCATTTACTAGCATTGTTTTCTCCTTGATTCACTTTTCAAACTTTATAATTGCACATAGTATATCATACTTTCATGAAAAAATTCAAAAAATCCTCCAGATTCTACTCTGAAGGATTCATTTATTATTTGACAACGATATTAACCAGTTCAATTACCTTCACTTTAGAAATAGCAACACTACGAATTATTCAATTTAGTCAAATAGTAAACCCCAATTTTCATATTTAAAAAATTACTTTTTAACCTTCATAAACATCAATTGGGTACGATATATCAAATACATCTGAAAATTGATCATTCGAAACTTTCATAAATTCTTCATCAGAAATATCGATCCTATTAACTGATTCTAACACACTAGTAATATGTAATAATGGAGTCAATACCGATGTACTCGTATAATGTACAATATCAAACTCAATTTCCGTTACTCTTAGAAAGATATCCTTATATCTGTCTAATAATTCATCTATATCTCCTATAGTCTTCAAACCAAATCTTTTCACCCTCTGAACTACCGTAGATAGAAAAGAACTATTAATATTAAAATCTATATCCACATCTGACGTTTTAATCGTATTCAGTAGTTCAATGTAATTTTGGTCTTCTGTTACATAAGTCATAAGCGTACTGCTATCTATCGGTAATTCTTTTTTCGAAGTAGGTAATTTTTCCCTTATCTCCTGCTCATAGTTATTAATATTATTTTTTAACTGTAAAAAATTATCATCGGCCAATTCAATTAGTCCCGCCAATCTGGAGAATTGTCTTCTATATTGATCAGGTATATCTTCCTTACTTTTATATCCCAAATCATGTTCAATTTCAGCCCAAGCATGCTGCATAACTGTCCTAATTTGTATCTCTAATTTTATATTCTTAAATCTACCATATAAAGTAGGTGAAGTGTTCTCTTCTCTTAAACCCACCACATAATGAAGTGAAACATAACCAAATTTTGTTGGATCCTCACTTTTACGTTTATCAATAGTATTCTCTAAATCAACCTCGAATTCTTGACTTATTAACTCAGCTATTTTATCAACATCATCACTAAAGTACGTTATGATGCGAATACCGCACAAATCGGTAATCTCAGCTAAATTAGAATAATTTTTCCTTTTTACTTTGCCTTCAAGAGACTCTATAGTTTTTACTCTCCCAACTATTTCATGAACATTAATAGATTGACTTTTAATAATATTCTTTACAGTATTCTCTACATAATTTAAGCAATCTTCATAACTCCCTCGTGAAACAGAATATCCATCAACAATCTTCTTATGACTTTGATTCATCATTAATCCCTCCTAAAAAGTGAGCAAAAAAACTGTTTCTTATTTTAATAAACTATAGTCTACAATTATTTTACAACAATATTTACTAGCTTATTAGGTACACTAATCACCTTCACAATTTCCTTGCCGTCGATCTCTGCTTTGACTTTTTCGTCAGCCAGAGCGATTTCTTGCAATTCTTCGCGTGATAGGTCTTTCGCAACCATGAGTTTAGCACGGACTTTACCTTTGATTTGGACGACGATTTCGATTTCGTCTTCAACCAATTTACTTTCGTCCCAAGTTGGCCAAGCTACGTAAGAGATGGACTCACCTGTTGCAGCAACTGTTTGCCAGAGTTCTTCTGCCAAGTGAGGTGCAAATGGGGCAATCAATTGGATAAAGCCTTTGGCGTAGTCTACATAGAGTTTGTCTTCCTTGTTGGCAGCGTTGACAAAGACCATGAGTTGGGCAATGGCTGTGTTGAATTTCATGGACTCGATTTGCTCAGTGACAGCTTTGACTGTTTCATTGTAAACCTTGTCGAGAGCGCCATTGTTTTCCGCAGCGATTTCTTTACTTGTGATCAAACGGTATACACGGTCAAGGAATTTACGGCTTCCTTCCAAACCTTCTTCTGACCAAGCAATCGAAGCGTCAAGCGGTCCCATGAACATTTCATAGACACGAAGGGTATCAGCACCGTATTGTTCCACTACGTCGTCTGGGTTGACAACGTTCTTGAGAGATTTAGACATCTTAGCTGGTGCTTGCTCCAACTCTTCCCCTGTTTCCACATGGAAGAATGAACCGTCACGTTTTTCAACCTTGTCAGTTGCCACAAGTGCACCACGGTGGTCACGGTAGCTTGTTCCCAAAATCATCCCTTGGTTAAAGAGTTTTTGGAATGGCTCTTTAGTAGGTACAACACCAAGGTCATAGAGGAATTTGTGCCAGAAACGAGCGTAGAGCAAGTGAAGCACAGCATGCTCTGCACCACCCACGTAGATATCTACTGGCAACCATTGTTTGAGGAGATCCTCATCGGCCAATTTTTCTGTGTTATGTGGGTCGATATAGCGGAGGTAGTACCAACTTGAACCTGCCCATTGTGGCATAGTGTTTGTTTCACGACGACCTTTGACACCATCTTCACGAGTCACTTCAAGCCAGTCTGTCAAGTTAGCCAATGGGCTTTCCCCTGTACCTGAAGGACGGATATCCTTGGTGACTGGCAAGACAAGTGGCAATTCACTTTCAGGAACAGCTGTTGAAGTCCCATCTTCCCAATGAATGATTGGAATTGGCTCACCCCAGTAACGTTGACGACTAAAGAGCCAGTCACGGAGACGGTAGGTCACCTTCTCTTGACCACATTCATTTTCTTCCAACCAAGCCACAATCTTAGCAATAGCGTCTTCTTTGTTAAGGCCATCAAGGAAGTCTGAATTAACGTGAAGTCCATCTTCAGTATAGGCAGCCTCTTCAACGTTTCCACCTTCTAGCACTTCTACGATTGGAAGGTCAAATTGTTTAGCAAATTCCCAGTCACGTTGGTCATGGGCAGGCACAGCCATGACAGCACCTGTTCCATAACTAGCAAGGACATAGTCCGCGATCCAGATTGGAATTTCTTTGCCATTGACAGGGTTGATGGCATAGGCACCTGTCCAAACACCAGTTTTTTCTTTAGCAAGGTCGGTACGAGCCAAGTCTGACTTGAGGCTAGCTTGGTGTTTATAGTCTGCTACAGCCTCTGCTTGCTCTGGACTTGTGATCGCGTCAACCAAGTCATGCTCAGGAGCCAAGACTGTGAAGGTCGCACCGAAAAGAGTATCAGGACGAGTAGTAAAGACGGTGAATTCCTTGTCTGTTCCTTTCACTTTGAAGGTTACATTGGCACCAGTTGATTTCCCGATCCAGTTGCGTTGCATGTCCTTGATAGACTCTGGCCAATCAAGTTCATCCAAGTCATTGAGCAAACGCTCCGCATAGGCAGTGATTTTGAGCATCCATTGGCGCATCGGTTTGCGGACAACTGGATAACCCCCACGCTCAGAAGTTCCATCAGGAAGGACTTCTTCGTTGGCGATAGCTGTTCCCAATTCTTCCACCCAGTTTACTGGTACTTCCGCTTCATAGGCCAAGCCTTTTTCGTAAAGCTTGGTGAAGATCCACTGAGTCCACTTGTAGTAGTTTGGATCTGTCGTGTTGACTTCACGATCCCAGTCGTAAGAGAATCCAAGCGCATTGATTTGACGTTTGAAGTTAGCAATGTTTTCCGCTGTAAACTCTGCTGGGTCATTCCCCGTATCCATAGCGTATTGCTCTGCAGGCAAACCAAAGGCATCCCATCCCATTGGATGAAGGACATTGTAGCCTTGCGCACGTTTGTAACGGCTGAGAATATCCGTTGCTGTATAGCCTTCTGGGTGTCCTACGTGCAATCCAGCTCCTGAAGGATATGGGAACATGTCGAGAGCATAAAACTTCGGTTTCGACGCATCTGTTCCTGTCTTAAATGTATGATGTTGAGCCCAGTAGCCCTGCCACTTAGGCTCAATTTCTTTATGATTGTAAAAACTCATGCTATTTCTCCAATTTTATGATGTTACTATTATACCATTTTTGGGGGAATTTGAAAGACGAGAAATGCTCTTTTAGACTTGGATAACAAGAAATACTGAGTCGCCAATCTAACTTATTTAACAGTAAAAAAATTAGCTCCTAATCGGAGCTAACTTCTATTAACTATTTGTTTCTTCCATCTTCTCACGTCCCAGCTCCCGATAACTACGGTCGCCGACAACTTGGACCGTAAACTGGCCGTTCTCATATTCAAGAATGGTCACGCTACCATTATCCAGACCATGCGGATGCATACCATTGATCAGATAAACAATGGTTCCAATGGTCATTCCATGGCTTACGACAAGAGCATTGCCCCCACCTTGTTCTTCCATTTCTTTGGCAATCGCTTCAAAGCCTTCCTTGATTCGACCACTGAGTTTTTCCCAACCTTCTGCCCAGCCAGCTGTATCAACCTCTACCAAGCCTTCTGCTAGCTCTGCATAGGACAACTGATGAACATGGTCTACATTGAAAATTCTCGGAATCAAGCCCATAAAGAGGTCCCCATCATAGGCCCCATCAAAACTACCAAAGCACCACTCACGGATTCGCTTGTCCATGCGGTAAGGGATTTTTCCCTGCAGGCCAAGTTCTTCTAGGATAATTCCCATGGTTTGAATAGTGCGACCTGAATCACTGGAATAAGCGCGGTCAAACTGCAAGCCAGACTCTCTCAAGCCAATTCCCAGTTCATGGATTCCCAACTCACCTTCTGCAGTCAGAGGTGTATCACTCCATCCTTGAGCACGTCCAATGGTGTTAAACATCGTTTTCCCATGACGGACCAAGTACAATCTTACTTTAGACATTTTCTATCCTCCATTTTCTTCTATTATATCATGGATCAAAGAAATATTCGGCTTTCAACAGTAAAGTCCGCTCTCGTAATTTTCCCACAAGAAAAGCTACCCTAACGGCAGCTTTCCTAGGAGATTATTATGAAAAAGTTTAGGATTCTAATTAAATAAAGTTAGGAGATCTTTATTTAATGATTATAGTATACACAGTCATCCTTAAACCCAACTTAAATCCTCTCTCTCTTTTATTAATTTTTAAAACTATGGATAGGAGCAGGAATTTGACCTCCACGAGAGATGAAATCAACAGACGAAGCCCCGTTGACCTTCATAACTGGAGCTGTTCCTAGCAAGCCACCAAACTCAATCATATCGCCTTCTTTACCCTTTGGAATGATACGAACAGCCGTTGTCTTCATATTAATAACACCAATTGCCGCCTCATCCGCAATCATAGCTGCAATGGTTTCAGCAGGCGTATCTTCCGGAATGGCAATCATATCCAGTCCAACAGAACAGATAGCTGTCATGGCTTCTAGTTTCTCTAAATTCAGAGAGCCATTTTGAACCGCAGCAATCATCCCCTCATCTTCAGAAACAGGGATAAAAGCACCTGACAAGCCACCGACTTGGTTACAAGCCATCACTCCGCCCTTCTTAACCTGGTCATTCAAAAGAGCAAGGGCAGCCGTCGTCCCATGCGTACCAACTGTTTCTAGTCCCATTTCCTCAAGGACACGAGCCACAGAATCACCAACCGCAGGGGTAGGCGCCAAGCTTAGGTCGACAATTCCAAAATCAACACCCAGCCTCTCGCTGGCCATCTGACCAACCAATTGACCGATACGAGTAATCTTGAATGCCGTTTTCTTGACTGTTTCCGCTACTACATCAAAGCTCTGTCCACGAACTTTTTCCAAAGCACGCTTGACAACTCCAGGACCAGAAACTCCGACATTAATAATAACATCTGCTTCGCCAACACCATGGAAAGCCCCTGCCATAAAAGGATTGTCCTCAACGGCATTAGCAAATACGACCAACTTGGCCGCACCCATATCTGATAGCGCAGCTGTTTCCCTGATGATACGCCCCATATCAGCGACCGCAGTCATATTGATACCTGACTTGGTTGAGCCGATATTGACAGACGAACAAACCTTGTCTGTCTCAGCTAGAGCGCGGGGGATAGAATTGATGAGAATCTCATCTCCTTTTTGGTAACCCTTTTGTACCAAGGCAGAAAAACCACCAATAAAGTCAACACCAATCTCCTTAGCCGCCCTATCAAGAGCCTTTGCCAAAACGACGTAGTCCGTCGCATCAGTCGCAGCACCAATTAAAGAAATCGGGGTCACCGATACTCGTTTATTGACAATAGGAATCCCTAGTTCCGCAGCAATTTCATCTCCCACAGCCACTAGATTCGCAGCTTTAGTGGTGATTTTTTGGTAAATCTTTTCAGCAGCACGTTCAATATCTGAATCAATACAGTCCAAAAGGGAAATGCCCATGGTGATGGTTCTGATATCGAAGTTCTGCTCCTCAATCATGGCAATCGTTTCAGTAACTTGTCTAATATCCATAGCCACCTCCTAGATATTGTACATAGCGTCAAAAATTGCCGCACTTTGAATATTAATTTTAACATTCAAGGTCTGACCGAAAGTTTCAAACTCATTTCGCAAAGTTGTAAAATCCTGCTTTTCATCACTAGAAACGACCGCCATCATGGTAAAATATTCGTCCAACACCGTCTGAGAAATATCGTCAATATTCAAACCCAACTCTGCAATCTTAGTAGACACACCTGCAACAATCCCAGCCTTATCCTTACCAACCACTGTAATAATAGCTTTCATCCTTATACCCCATTTCTACGATTTTTAGAAAACCTGAACGTTTTTGATTTTCTTTTTCCCTAGTATAGCATATTTCCATAGAAAATACTAAAAAACGCCTGCTTACGAAGTTGTTCTTAAGAAAAAAACAATTTCGTAAACAAGCGTCTACCCTATCAAATGATGATGAGTGTTCCCGCTAGGACCGAAGTCCCAGCGGTAGACCAGAGCTAGACTAAGAGCACAAGACTCCATCATCATAACACTCAACAAAATTGATGATTTTATACTAATTCGATGATCGCCATTGGCGCTGCATCACCACGACGTGGTTCAGTTTTAAGGATACGAGTGTATCCACCGTTACGTTCAGCATAACGAGGTGCGATTTCTGAGAACAATTTTTGAAGTGCTGTAGTAGAAGTGTACTTATCAGTTGCTTCATCATAGTTTTCAGATGCGATTTCATTACGTACGAAAGCAGCTGCTTGACGACGTGCATGCAAATCACCACGTTTACCTAGAGTAATCATTTTTTCAACAGTTTTACGGATTTCTTTAGCACGAGCTTCAGTTGTCACGATTGATTCGTTGATCAAAAGGTCAGTTGTCAAATCGCGAAGCATTGCTTTACGTTGTGAGCTAGTGCGTCCTAGTTTACGGTAAGCCATGTATTCCTCCTTTATTTATCTTTTAATCCAAGACCCAAATCAATGAGTTTGAGTTTCACTTCTTCCAAACTCTTGCGTCCAAGATTTCGTACTTTCATCATCTCTGCTTCAGATTTTTCTGTCAAATCATGCACAGTGTTAATACCGGCACGTTTCAAACAGTTGTATGAACGCACAGACAAGTCCAGTTCCTCAATCGTACGATCCAAAATACGATCGTCAGATTCAGTATCAGCTTCTTTCATCACTTCAGTTGACTTAGCAATCTCAGTAAGATTTGTAAACAAATCAAGATGTTCTGTCAAGATACGCGCTGAAAGCCCTAAAGCATCTTCTGGAATAATTGTTCCATTAGTCAAGATTTCAAGGGTTAATTTGTCAAAACCATCGTTGCTACCTACACGAGCAGGTTCTACTTGATAGTTGACTTTTGTAACTGGTGTATAAATAGAATCTACAGCAAGTGTTCCAACTGGTGCATTATCTTTTTTGTTTTCATCAGCAGGTACATATCCACGACCACTGTTAACAGTCATTGTCGCTTTTAGAGAAGAACCTTCACCAATTGTAAAGAGATAATGATCTGGATTTACAATCTCAATATCACTGTCAGTCAAAATGTCTCCAGCTGTAATTTCAGCAGGACCTTCAACGTCAAGTTCAATGATTTTTTCGTCTTCAACGTATGATTTCACTGCAATCCCTTTAATGTTCAGAATGATTTGCATCACGTCTTCACGAACACCTGGAACTGTGTCGAACTCATGCAAGACACCTTCAATATTGATAGATGTCACTGCTGCTCCTGGTAGAGAAGCTAGTAGTACACGACGAAGAGAGTTACCAAGAGTTGTACCGTAGCCACGTTCAAGTGGTTCGATTACAAACTTGCCATAATCTTTATTTTCATCAATTTTTGTTATATTTGGTTTTTCAAACTCAATCATTTAGTTACTCCCTCTTAAACGAAAAGCAGTGTAATGCGATGATTATACACGGCGACGTTTTGGAGGACGAGCACCATTGTGTGGCACTGGAGTCACATCACGAATTGCTGTTACTTCAAGACCAGCGGCAGCAAGCGCACGAATAGCTGACTCACGACCAGAACCTGGACCTTTTACAGTAACTTCAACTGATTTAAGACCGTGTTCTTGTGCAGATTTAGCAGCAGCTTCAGAAGCCATTTGAGCAGCGAATGGTGTAGATTTACGAGAACCTTTGAAACCAAGAGCACCTGCTGATGACCAAGCAATTGCATTACCATGCACATCAGTAATCATAACAATAGTGTTATTAAATGTAGCGTGAATATGAGCAATACCGGATTCGATATTTTTTTTCACACGACGTTTACGTGTTGGTTTAGCCAAGACTTTTACCTCCTATATTATTTTTTCTTACCAGCAATCGCAACAGCTTTACCTTTACGAGTGCGAGCGTTGTTTTTAGTGTTTTGTCCACGGACAGGAAGTCCACGACGGTGACGAATACCACGGTATGAACCGATTTCCATCAAACGTTTGATGTTCAAGTTTACTTCACGACGAAGGTCACCTTCAACTTTAATCGCATCTACTTCACGACGGATAGCATCTTCTTGTTCGATTGTAAGATCTTTTACACGGATGTCTTCTGAAACTCCAGCAGCTGCCAAGATTTTCTTAGAAGTTGGAAGTCCGATACCGTACACATAAGTCAGTGAAACGACTACACGTTTGTCATTTGGAATGTCAACTCCAGCAATACGAGCCATGTTTTCTCCTTTCTATCTTATCCTTGACGTTGTTTGTGTTTTGGATTTGCTGGGCAAATTACCATAACACGACCATTACGACGAATAACTTTACAGTATTCGCAAATTGGTTTGACCGATGGTCTTACTTTCATTTCTTATCCCTCCAAGTTTTTCGATTATTTAAAGCGGTAAGTGATACGTCCACGTGTCAAGTCATATGGACTCATCTCGACAGTAACACGATCTCCCGCTAAAATACGAATATAGTTTTTACGAATTTTACCAGAAACTGTTGCTAAAATCTGATGTCCATTTTCAAGTTCAACCGTAAACATTGCATTAGGCATTGTATCAACTACTTTGCCTTCAACTTCAATCACATCGTCTTTTGCCACGCAAAAGCACCTCCATAAATTTCGATTCGATGCCTCTAAACACAGAGACAACAATTATAAGTCAGACTATTTCAGTATAACATTTGTAGCGATTTTTTGCAAGTGTGAAAAACGCTTTATTTCAAATTTGTCAATACTTTTTCGATGTCTTTAAACACATCGTTGATATCTTGATTTCCTTCGATATCGTGGACCAAACCTTTGGCACGATAGTGAGCGATGATTGGTTCACCTTGTGCAATATTGACATCCAAACGACGCTTCACTGTCTCAGGTTTGTCATCCTCACGTTGGTAGTAATCTTCTTCTTTGTAGTCAACTGGTGGGTTGAAAACTTTGTGGAAGGTTTCACCTGTTTCGCGGTGGATGATACGGCCACTCAAACGTTCCAAGAGACAGTCTGGGTTCACTTCGATATTAATCACACCTTCAAGTTCGATACCAAGTTCAGCCAATGTTTTGTCCAAGGCATGAGCTTGTTCAAGCGTACGTGGGTAACCATCTAACAAGAAACCTGTTTCTTTGATATCATCCTGTGAAAGGCGTTCTTTAACAATTCCATTTGTAACTTCATCTGGAACCAACTCACCTTTGTCGATGTATGACTTTGCAAGTACACCCATTTCAGTTTGATTTGCTATAGCAGCACGGAACATATCCCCAGTTGAAATGTGTGCCACGTGGAATTGCTCCACAATTTTAGCTGCTTGCGTTCCCTTACCTGCTCCAGGTAAGCCCATAATCAAAAGATTCATGATCTGATCTCCTTATTTTGTATTTAAATAGAAGCAAAAAGCTAGTTTCAACTCCTATTTAAAAACAAAATAGAAGAGGGGAGACGAAAGTCTCTCTTATAGATAGACCTTCATACTCCACTCTCTAAGCAAAAGTAGTCTTGCTTTTATTCTGTTTTGTCCATGAAACCAACATACTTACGTTTCAATAGGTAACCTTCTAGCTGTTTGATTCCTTCGATACCTGTCGAAATAATGATCAAAAGACTAGTTCCCCCAAAAGCAACCGCTTCTGAGAGCCCAAAGACATCTTTTGCTACAATCGGCAAGATTGAAATCACACCAAGGAAAAGGGAACCGACGGTTGCAAGACGACGAAGAAGTTTCGACATAAACTCTTCCGTTCCTTTACCTGGACGGACACCATGGATATAGGCTCCGCTCTTTTGCAAGTTTTCTGCTGCTTTCTCTGGATTGATCTGTACAAATGTATAGAAGAATGTAAAGAGAATAATCAGCAGTGCATACATGGCAACACCTGTTGGAGATGTTGTAGATAACATTTCCTGTGCTGTACGTACCCAAGCCCAATCATGACCTGTAGCGCTGACAAACTGAAGAATAGCCGCAGGTGCTGCTGTAATGGAACTTGCAAAGATAACTGGGATAACACCAGCAGGATTGACCTTCAAAGGAAGGTAAGAACTGGATGGAGCACCTTGAGCAACTTTTGTATATTGGATTGGAATTTTATATTCTGCCTGTTGTACATATGTTGTAAAGTAAACAATCAACAAGACAGCGATAATGAGAATAACGACAAATATAATAGATGACGTCAACCGATCACTTGGAATATTGACAAAATAGTCCTCATAGATACCATGAATCATCTCTGGAATTGAAGCCACAATCCCTGCAAAGATAATCATAGACACCCCGTTACCATATCCCTTATCAGTGATTTGCTCCCCTAGCCAAGTAACAATCATAGTACCTGCAGTCAGGATAATACCAATCGTAACAAAGACTTGAGGGGTTAGATCTGTCGTTAATAATTTTGCACCAGATAGAGTATTAAAACCAGCAGTGATTCCGATTGATTGCACAAACGCAAGTACAAGCGCAATATAACGAGTCGCTTGGTTTATCTTTCTCCGTCCTACTTCCCCCTGCTTGCCCCACTCTACAAACTTTGGAACAATATCCATTTGTAGCAATTGAACAACGATGGAAGCTGTGATATACGGACTCACACCGAGTGCAAAAACCGAGAAGTTCTTCATGGCATTCCCTGAAACTAAACTAAGCATGTTCAAGAAGGATAATCCACTCAAAGCTTCCAGACTTTTTGCATTCACACCTGGTACAGTAATACTAGTCCCGATACGGAAGACAAGTATGATAAAAATCGTAAAGAGAATTTTTGATCGTACTTTCTTAACCTTGAGGGCCTCTTTTAATAATTTAAAAAACATAGGTCACCTCTCTAGATGACTTCTACTGAACCACCTTTAGCAGTGATAGCTTCTTCAGCTGTTTTAGAGAATTTAGCTGCTTTCACAGTCAACTTCTTAGTCAACTCACCGTTACCAAGAATTTTAACGCCTGATTTTTCAGCCTTTACAATTCCTGCTTCGATAAGAACAACTGGAGTAACTTCAGTACCATCTTCAAAAACGTTCAATTGATCAAGATTTACAATTGCGTATTCTTTAGCGTTGATGTTAGTGAATCCACGTTTTGGAAGACGACGGAACAATGGAGTTTGTCCACCTTCAAAACCAAGGCGAACTCCGCCACCGCTACGAGCTTTTTGACCTTTTTGACCGCGACCAGATGTTTTACCGTTACCTGATGAAGTACCACGACCAACACGGTTACGTACTTTACGAGAACCTTCTGCAGGTTTCAATTCATGAAGTTTCATTATTATTTTCTCCTCTTTTGTAAAATGCTAACGCCGATAAGAGAGAAAAGGTTGTCTCCCTTATCAACTCGCCTATACATTCGTCATCTTAGATGACTATATCTAGTTTTAGGGGATGAGTATTGCCACATCCCCTAAAAATTCATTAGTTTACTTCTTCAACTGTTACCAAGTGAGATACTGCAGTGATCATACCACGGATAGCAGCGTTGTCTTCTTTGATAACAGAGCTGTTCAATTTGCCAAGTCCAAGTGCTACAACAGTTTTACGTTGTGATGGAATGCGTCCGATTGGAGACTTAGTCAAAGTAATTTTAATTTGAGCCATTTTATCCCCTTTCTTATGCCAAATCAGAAACTGAAATACCACGAAGGGCAGCAACTTCTTCAGCGCGTTTCAATTGTTTCAAACCTTCAACAGTTGCACGAACAATGTTGATTGGAGTGTTAGAACCAAGTGATTTAGATGTAATATCTGCCACACCTGCCAATTCCACAACGGCACGAACTGCACCACCAGCGGCAACTCCAGAACCTTCTACAGCAGGTTTCAACAATACTTTAGCTCCACCGAATTCTGAAAGAACTTCGTGTGGGATTGTTGTTCCAACCATAGGAACTTCAATCAAGTTTTTCTTAGCATCTTCTACTGCTTTACGGATTGCTTCTGGAACTTCTTGAGCTTTACCAGTACCAAATCCTACGCGACCGTTGTGGTCACCAACAACAACAAGAGCTGCGAAACGAAGACGACGTCCACCTTTAACAACTTTTGTAACACGGTTGACAGCAACTACGCGTTCTTCTAATTCAACTGCATTGTCTTTAAATGCCATTTTCTAGTGTCCTCCTATTAGAATTTCAATCCGTTTTCACGAGCTGCATCAGCCAAAGCTTTCACACGTCCGTGATATAGATATCCACCGCGGTCGAACACCACTTCTGAAATACCTTTAGCGTTTGCACGTTCTGCAACGAGTTTACCGACAGTAACGGCTTGTTCAGTTTTAGTTCCTTTTGAAACTTCTTTGTCAAGAGTTGAAGCACTTGCGAGCGTTACACCCGCTACGTCATCAATCACTTGAGCGTAGATGCCTGTATTAGAACGGAATACGTTCAAACGTGGGCGATCAGCAGTTCCAGAGAGTTTTCCGCGAACGCGACGGTGGCGTTTTTGGCGGAGTTTGTTTTTATCTGGTTTAGAAATCACAGTTTTCACCTCTTTAGTTTTAAATCGTGTGCTATGCACAAAGTTGGAAAATAGGTCGGCGGTTGAAGATCAACCACTCAACATTATTTACCTGTTTTACCTTCTTTAAGACGAACGTATTCGCCAACGTAACGGATACCTTTACCTTTATATGGTTCTGGTGAGCGAAGGCTACGTACGTAAGCAGCTGTTTGACCAACTACTTCTTTTGAAATTCCGCTAACAACGATTGTTGTTGGGTTTGGAAGTTCAAAAGTAATTCCTTCTGGAGCTTCAACTTCGTCTGGATGAGATTTACCTACAGCCAAGACAAGTTTGTTTCCTTGAAGTTGTGCACGGTAACCAACCCCACGCATTTCAAGTTCTTTCTTGAATCCTTCTGATACACCAACAACCATGTTGTTCAAAAGGGCACGAGTAGTTCCGTGGATTGTTTTCATTTCTTTTGAATCGTTTGGACGGTGAAGAGTTACTTCAGTACCTTCCACACGGATTTCAATATCTTTTGAGAACTCACGAGTAAGTTCTCCTTTAGGTCCTTTTACAGTTACAACGTTGTCATTGTTAGTGAGTTCAACACCAGCAGGCAACACGATAACTTTATTACCAATACGTGACATGTTTATTTTCTCCTGTTAGATTGTCAGGCCATAAGGGCCAGTTTTCACGGGGGGCATTCGGATTAGAGCAAACCTAGTTTCTTTCGAAAAGCTTTGACAAACTCCTGATATTCTGTCAATACATCAATAGCCGCAGGACTATAACCAATTTCACATAAAAGAGATACAAGGTCATCTTTTGACAATTCAGCCAAAGCGTCTTCTGCAACAATAAGTTTTTCATTCAATTCAGTAGCTTTCATCTTTTTCTCCTAAACTAATTTACTCTCTATTTAGCTGATCAGTAAATCAGCTAAATTGAACACGAGCTATGGTCTGTGTGAAAAAGACAAATCTTCCTAGAGTGTTAACACTCTTTGTCAGATTTCCTATTTTCACATTGCCCATGACGCTCTTTGTATCTTGATTTTACCAAACGTAAGCGATAACTTCTCCACCAACGTTCTTTTGGCGAGCTTCTTTATCAGTAAGCAAACCTTCAGAAGTTGAAAGGATAGCAATTCCAAGTCCGTTAAGAACTTTCGGAAGATCTTCACGTTTTTTGTAGACACGAAGTCCTGGTTTAGAAACACGTTTCAAGTTAGTGATAACTTTTTCACCGTTTGGTCCGTATTTAAGGAATACACGGATGATGCCTTGTTTGTCATCTTCGATGATTTCAACGTTTTTTACAAAACCTTCGCGTTTAAGGATTTCAGCAATCCCTTTTTTGATGTTTGATGCAGGTACTTCAAGTACTTCGTGTTTAGCTTGGTTAGCGTTACGAATACGAGTTAGGAAGTCTGCGATTGGGTCAGTCATAACCATTTTTTATTCTCCTCTTACTAGTAGTTTGCAAGTCGCACTTGCTAGTTAATGATTGAGCTAGGCTCAGATAGTATTGACACATTCAAATGAGATAACTCTTATTTGAACACGAGCTACAACCTGTGCAAAAAAGATAGATTTGTTTTGGAGCATCGCTCCTACACCAAATCTCCTATTTTTGCTGTGGTTGTTACGCTCTTTGTATCATGATATTACCAAGATGCTTTTGTTACACCAGGAATTTGTCCTTTGTAAGCTAATTCACGGAAGCAAACACGGCAAAGTTTAAATTTGCGGTAAACTGAATGTGGACGACCACATTTTTCACAACGAGTATAAGCTTGAGTAGAGAACTTCGCTGGACGTTTGTTCTTAGCAATCATTGATTTTTTAGCCATTAGATTTACCTCCTATATTATTTTGCAAAAGGCATTCCAAGGCCTGTAAGCAATGCACGTGACTCTTCGTCAGTGTTAGCAGTTGTTACGATAACGATGTCAAGACCACGAGTTTTGTCAACGTCATCAAAGTTGATTTCTGGGAAAATCAATTGTTCTTTCACACCAAGTGTGTAGTTTCCGCGTCCATCAAATGATTTTGTTGGAACACCGTGGAAGTCACGCACACGTGGAAGTGATACAGTAACCAATTTATCCAAGAATTCATACATACGTTCGCCACGAAGGGTTACTTTAGCACCGATCGCTACACCTTCACGAAGACGGAAGCCGGCGATTGATTTTTTAGCTTTAGTGATAAGTGGTTTTTGACCTGAGATAAGAGCCAATTCTTCAGCAGCTTTTTCAAGGTTTTTAGCGTTTGATACAGCGTCACCGACACCCATGTTCAAAACGATTTTATCCACTTTTGGCACAGCCATAACAGATGAGTAGTTGAACTTTTCAGTCAAAGCAGGAACTACTTCATTAAGATATTTTTCTTTTAAACGATTTGCCATTATACTTCTCCTTTCCTTCGTGATTAGTCAAGCACTTCGCCTGATTTTTTGTTGTAGCGAACTTTTTTACCGTCTACAAATTTGTAACCAACACGACCAGCCACACCATTTTTGTCCAATACTTGAACGTTTGATACGTGGATAGCTGCTTCTTTCTCGATGATACCACCTTGAGGAAGATCGTTAGTTGGACGTTGGTGTTTCTTAACGATGTTTACACCTTCAACGATAACTTTGTTTACTTTTGGAAGGGCAGTAAGGACAACAGCTTCTGTTCCCTTATCTTTACCAGCGATTACGCGAACTTTGTCGCCTTTTTTTACAAACATTAGGTTTCTCCTTGATTTTTCTTACGCCCATAAGGGCACCCTGGAGTAAATCCAGGGGACTAGTTTGTTTGTTTTTACTCTGCGAAAATCAAAGCAATTCTTCGTCAGTTTCAACTCACCTAACTCAAGTTATGCTTTCGTTTCACTTCCTAGACTTGTTTTAATTTTCTTTGAGCAATCAATTAAAGTACTTCTGGAGCAAGTGACACGATCTTCATGAAGCCACCTTCACGCAATTCACGTGCAACTGGGCCAAAGATACGTGTTCCGCGAGGAGTTTTGTCTTCACGGATGATAACTGCTGCGTTTTCGTCAAACTTGATGTATGAACCATCAGCACGACGAGCACCTGATTTAGTACGAACGATAACAGCTTTTACAACGTCACCTTTTTTAACCGCACCACCAGGAGTAGCTTGTTTTACAGATGCCACAATGACATCACCGATGTTCGCAAATTTACGTTTAGAACCACCAAGAACTTTGATAGTCAAGATTTCGCGTGCACCACTGTTGTCTGCGACTTTCAAACGAGTTTCTGTTTGAATCATTTCAGTTTTCTCCTTTCAGGCTTGATTAGATGATGACCGCTTCTTCAACAACTTCTACAAGACGGAAACGTTTTGTAGCTGAAAGCGGACGAGTTTCCATGATACGTACGATATCGCCTTCTTTGGCAACATTGTTTTCATCATGTGCTTTGTATTTTTTAGAGTAGTTAATACGTTTACCATAGACTGGGTGGTTACGTTTTGTTTCAACTACAACTGTGATTGTCTTGTCCATTTTGTCAGATACAACACGTCCAACAAGAACTTTACGATTATTGCGTTCCATTGAAATTTCTCCTTCCCTAGTCTATTATTTCGCTTCAGATTGAACTGTTTTGATACGAGCGATTTGTTTTTTAACTTCTTTCAAGCGAGCTGTTTGTTCCAATTGACCAGTAGCAGCTTGGAAACGAAGTTCAAACAATTCTTTTTTCAATTCGTTTTCGCGCTTCGCGAGTTCTTCTTGAGAAAGACCACGAAGTTCTTTAACAAATTCTTTTACTTCATTAAGTTTCATGCCTTCTCCTTATTCTGCTTCACGTTTTACGAATTTACATTTAACTGGCAATTTGTGGCTAGCAAGACGAAGCGCTTCGCGAGCGATCTCTTCAGATACACCAGCAACTTCAAACATCACTTTACCACGTTTAACTGGTGCTACCCAACCTTCAGGTGCCCCTTTACCAGATCCCATACGCACACCAATAGCTTTAGCAGTGTATGATTTGTGTGGGAAGATTTTAATCCAAACTTTACCACCACGTTTCATGTAACGAGTCATGGCGATACGAGCAGCTTCGATTTGGCGGTTAGTGATCCAGTGGCTAGTTGTAGCTTGAAGACCGTATTCACCGAAAGCTACTTCTTTTCCACCTTTTGCTTCACCTCGCATTTTTCCACGGAATTCACGACGGTGTTTAACACGTTTAGGTACTAACATTGGTTATTTACCTCCTTTAGTGTTTTTACGAGCTGGAAGAACTTCACCACGGTAGATCCATACTTTAACACCAAGTTTACCGTAAGTAGTATCAGCTTCTTCCCAAGCGTAATCGATATCCGCACGAAGGGTGTGAAGTGGAACAGTTCCTTCAGAGTATCCTTCGCTACGGGCGATATCTGCACCGTTCAAACGACCTGATACTTGAGTTTTGATTCCTTTAGCTCCAGCACGCATTGCACGTTGGATTGCTTGTTTTTGTGCACGACGGAAAGCGACACGTTGCTCCAATTGACGAGCAATTCCTTCACCTACAAGATGAGCATCCAAATCAGGTTGTTTGATTTCGATGATGTTGATGTGTACTTGTTTTCCAGTCAATTTGTTAAGTTTTGCACGGAGTGCATCAACGTTAGCACCACCTTTACCGATAACCATACCTGGTTTAGCAGTGTGAAGTGAAACGTTAACTTTGTTTACTGCGCGTTCGATTTCGATAGTTGAAACTGCTGCGTCAGCCAATTCTTTTTGAACGAATTTACGGATTGCAAGATCTTCATGAAGGTAATCCGCGTATTCTTTTTCAGCATACCATTTGGCATCCCAATCACGGATGATGCCGACACGCATACCAATTGGATGTACTTTTTGACCCACGATGTTACCTCCTTATTTTTCTGCAACAGCTACAGTGATGTGAGCTGTACGTTTGTTGATTGGTGAAGCTGAACCTTTCGCACGTGGACGGAAACGTTTCATAGTTGGTCCTTCGTTTGCGAATGCTTCAGATACTACCAAGTTAGCTTTGTCCAAACCAAAGTTGTTTTCAGCGTTAGCTACAGCTGAATTCAAAACTTTCAAGATGATTTCAGCAGCTTTGTTTGGTGTGAATGTCAAGATTGCAATAGCATCGGCTACGCTTTTACCACGGATGTTGTCAAGAACAAGACGTGATTTACGAGGTGAAACACGTACTGTACGAGCCATTGCTTTAGCTGAAGTAATTTCTGCCATTTATGTTCTCCTTATTTTCTACGTGTTTTCTTGTCGTCTGCAGCGTGACCTTTGTAAGTACGAGTTGGTGCAAATTCACCAAGTTTGTGACCTACCATGTCTTCTTGGATGTAAACAGGTACGTGTTTACGTCCGTCATAAACTGCAATAGTGTAACCAATGAAACTTGGGAAGATCGTTGAACGACGTGACCAAGTTTTGATAACTTTTTTCTTTTCGTCGTTAGCTTGAGCTTCAACTTTTTTCATCAAATGCTCATCGACGAAAGGTCCTTTTTTAAGACTGCGTCCCATTTTTATATTTTCTCCTTTAAATGTTGTACCACAGCGGCTTGCGCTCACATGGAGCGCTACCGAGCTGGCGGATTTACTAGATGCTTAAGCGACTAGTTTACTATTATTTCTCGTTGCGACGACGAACGATAAGTTTGTCAGATTTCGCTTTCTTGTTACGAGTTTTAAGACCAAGAGCAGGTTTGCCCCATGGAGTAGATGGCGCTTTACGACCAACTGGTGCTTTACCTTCACCACCACCGTGTGGGTGATCGTTAGGGTTCATTACAGAACCACGAACTGTTGGGCGGATACCTTTCCAACGGCTACGTCCTGCTTTACCAAGGTTTACAAGTCCATGTTGTTCGTTTCCGACAACACCAACTGTAGCACGACAAGTTCCAAGAATCATACGAACTTCGCCAGATTGAAGACGAACAAGAACGTATTTACCTTCTTGACCCAATACTTGAGCAGAAGCACCAGCCGCACGGACCAATTCTCCACCACGACCTGGTTTCAATTCGATGCTGTGGATCAAAGTACCAACTGGGATGTTAGCAAGTGGAAGAGCGTTTCCGACTTTGATATCTGCTTCAGGACCTGAAACGATACGTTGACCTACTTCAAGACCTTTTGGAGCGATGATGTATGCTTTCACACCGTCAGTGTAGTGTACAAGAGCGATGTTTGCAGAACGGTTTGGATCGTACTCGATTGTTTTAACAACTGCTTCAACGTTATCTTTGTTACGTTTGAAGTCAACCAAACGGTAGAAACGTTTGTGTCCACCACCTTGGTGACGAACAGTGATACGACCGTTGTTATTACGACCAGCCTTGCTCTTCAAAGCAACAAGCAATGATTTTTCAGGAGTGCTTGTTGTGATTTCAGCGAAATCCAAAGAAGTCATATTACGGCGACCGTTTGTTGTTGGTTTATAAACACGAATTCCCACGATATTTCCTCCTTAGATTATTCAGCTTCAGCAGCGAACAACTCGATTGCTTTTGAATCAGCTGTAAGTGTGATGATAGCTTTTTTAGTTTTGTTAGTAAAACCAGTGTAACGTCCAACACGTTTCGCTTTTGGTTTTACGTTGATTGTGTTAACGTTGGCAACTTTAACACCTTCGAAAGCAGCTTCAACAGCTTGCTTGATCAAAAGCTTGTGTGCACGAGTGTCAACTTCAAATACATATTTACCTGCTTCAAGTTGAGCCATTGAGCTTTCAGTGATGACAGGTTTTTTGATAACATCATACAAATTCATTATGCAAGAACCTCCTCGATTTTAGAGATAGCTGCTTGTGTGACAAGAAGTTTGTCGCTATTTGCGATGTCAAGAACACTTGCAGTTGTAGCAGTTGCAACTTTCACATTTGGAAGGTTACGAGCTGAAAGAGCTGCGAATTCATTTCCTTCTTCAAGGATAACAAGAACTTTTGAATCGATGCTCAATGCTGCAAGAACTTTTGCAAATTCAGCAGTTTTTGGAGCTGTAAATGAAAGAGCGTCTACAGCTACGAATTTGTTTTCAGCAACTTTTTCAGAGTAAACTGATTTAAGAGCTAGGCGACGAACTTTTTGTGGAAGTTTGTAGCCATATGAACGTGGAGTTGGTCCGAAGACAACACCACCACCACGCCATTGTGGTGAGCGGATAGAACCTTGACGAGCACGTCCAGTTCCTTTTTGACGCCATGGTTTGCGTCCGCCGCCTGATACTGCAGAACGGTTTTTAACAGCGTGAGTTCCTTGACGAAGGCTAGCGCGTTGGCTGATGATAACATCAAAGACAACTGATTCGTTTGGCTCAATACCAAAGACCGCATCGTTCAGAACTACTTCACCAGCTTCTTTACCAGTTTGGTCAAATAATTTTACGTTTGCCATTGTGACTGATTTCCCCTTTCTTTATTATTTACCAGCTTTAACTGCTGATTTGATAGTGATAAGAGATTTCTTAGCACCTGGTACGTTACCTTTGATAAGGATAACGTTCTTTTCTGGAACAACTTGTACAACTTCAAGGTTTTGAATTGTTACGCGGTCGCCACCCATACGTCCTGCAAGGTTTTTACCTTTGAATACGCGGTTAGGTGCAACAGGTCCCATAGAACCTGGACGACGGTGGTAACGAGAACCGTGAGCCATTGGTCCACGTGATTGTCCGTGACGTTTAATAACACCTTGGAAACCTTTACCTTTAGAAGTACCAGTTACGTCAACAACGTCTCCAGCTGCGAATGTTTCAACTGTGATTTCAGCACCAACTTCCAAGCCTTCAACGTTTTTGAATTCACGAATGAAGCGCTTAGGAGCCGTGTTAGCTTTCGCTACATGTCCTTTAGCAGGTTTGTTGCTCAATACTTCGCGTTTGTCATCGAAACCAACTTGGATAGCGTTGTATCCGTCTGTTTCAACAGTTTTAACTTGAAGAACAACGTTTGGAGTTGCTTCAATAACTGTTACAGGGATCAATTCGCCAGCTTCAGTGAAGATTTGAGTCATTCCCACTTTTTTCCCTAAGATTCCTTTTGTCATGAGAAAATAGTTCCTTTTCTATATTTTTTATTCAAAAAGTTTTTAACGAGCGTTTTTCATGCTCAAGGTTTCAAGCTTTGGATTAAAGCTTGATTTCTACGTTTACACCACTTGGAAGATCCAATTTCATCAACGCGTCAACTGTTTTTTGAGTTGGGTTAACGATATCGATCAAACGTTTGTGTGTACGCATTTCAAATTGTTCGCGAGAGTCTTTGTATTTGTGAGTCGCACGAATGATTGTGTAGAGGCTACGCTCAGTTGGAAGTGGGATTGGACCCGCAACTTGTGCACCTGTACGAGTAGCTGATTCTACGATTTTTGCAGCCGCTGTGTCAAGCGTACGGTGTTCGTAAGCTTTCAAACGGATACGGATTTTTTTGTTTGCCATCTTTTTCTCCTTTTCGTCTATTTAAGATAATAGGCTAGCTCCACAAGAAAACCGACGTGCGTTGCGTGGCAATGCAACCGAGCGTGTCGCAACCTCTTGCATCAAAGCTAAGGCTGTAATTTACAGCACCATAATAGAATAACACAAAGCCCCTGCGATTGCAAGGGATTTGTTAGGTTTTTTTCGTTTTTTTAGGATGAAACTGTTTTCCTACTTCATCTTCCTATAATTACGGATTTATATCTATAAAAAACTGCCTTTTCTTCTATATGATGTGTGTCATTTTGACCTTGAATTTATCTTCTGATTGATCCACTAAGACATCCGCTTTAGACTCGTTTTGTCTATAGTATCGCAGATACTGCTCCCGTCTCATCTGATGGCTAGCTAGTACAAAGGAAGCATCGCGATTTCTCATAGTCGTATCTCGAGCGAGACGCCTCTTTAATTCTGTTTCTTCATCCGTGTAGAAACAGATGGTTTTGTCAAAAAGTTTCTTGGGTAGAAAACCCACAGACATCCCTTCAACAATCAGAATCGGTTTGGCTCCAGACAGGATTTCACTAGCCTTCCACGGTTCATCGATTGTTAAGACATCCATACCTGCCTGCAAAGCGAGAATATCTCTCTGCAAACTTGCCAGTTCATGCGCCACTGGGAGACAAGCTGTCACCTTTTGATCTGGCGCTTGCTTTGGTACTACCAGGTGACGTTCTGAGGTGATATAGGGATCTGTTTCTAGTAAATTTACTGTAGTAGAATCTAGGGCTTGATGTAATTCTTGAGCGAAGGTTGACTTGCCTGAAGCCCCATGACCGTAGATCCCTAGCGTCCTAATTCTTCCCGTTTCGATCTCTGAAACCAGTTGTTCTATCAGGTCTTTTTTCTTCATTCTCTCTTCACCTGTTCATAGCTTTCTTTTCCGTCATTAAGCTTGTCCCAAATCACCACTTGCCCACTTTTGAGGGATTTTTGCACATCGATAATCCGTTGATTGGACGAACCTCGAAACTGGAGCATAAGATTGCGTTTGCTTTTATCATACCGTCCATCGACAAGGATGTCAATCAATGATAAGAGTTCCAGTTTATCTGGAGTCTCCAGCATCATTTCTTCCCAAGTATAACCCGTCCAGGACCAGATGTCTTTTTCTGGTAATTCCTTTCGAATGCGCTTAACGAGAGGCAAGAGAATGCTCGTATTAAGAAAGGGTTCTCCTCCTAGCAAGGTCAAACCTTGAACATAGGGTTGGGCAAGGTCTTCCATGATTTGTTCTTCTAATTCTGCCGTATAGGGAATGCCTGCGTTGAAAGACCAAGTCGCAACATTATAGCATCCCTCGCAGTGAAACATGCAACCTGATACATAGAGAGAGTTTCGCACACCTTCTCCATCGACAAAATTAAAAGCCTTGTAATCAATGATTCGCCCTTTACTAAGCTCCTCACTTTTCCATTCACCTGGTTTTGGTGTATTCCATGTCATCCTTTTACTCCAAATCTATCCAGTAACGTTCTACACCATTGCGAACATCCTCAAACACCCCACCATTTGCCACAATCACCGCCCTACTAGCAGGATTTTCCGTACTACAGGTCACAAGTGCTTTTTTGATATTCTTTTCCTTAGCAACTTGCAGGCCTTGTCTGAGGGCTTCTTTGGCATAACCTTTACCTCTTTCAGAAGGGCGGATGGAGTAGCCAATATGACCGCCTTCCACAAATAATTTGTCATTCAAGGACAAGCGCAGGGCTAAAAATCCCAAAGGCAAGCCAGTTTCATCAAATGATAAAAATTTGATTGCAGGAACCCAGCCTACTGGCAGGTTGGCAGCATCCTCTTGCTGCTCTACAATCTTTAAACAATCCTCGTAATCCTTTGCTCGCTTCCAAGCGGAGCCCATGCCACCGTGCATATAGGATTTTGCTGCATCGAACTCCGCAATCATCTCTAATATAGCTTCTTTATCTTCCAAAGTTGGTCGTCTTAGCTCCATGCTTCCTCCTTAATCGACATCAATCCAGTAGCGCTCCGTTCCGTTTCGAACATCCTCATAGACACCACCATTAGCTAAGATAACAGCTCGGCTGGCAGGATTTTCTGTGCTACAAGTTACCAGAGCTCGTTTGATATTCTTTTCCTTAGCAACTTGCAGGCCTTGTCTGAGGGACTCTTTGGCATAACCTTTACCTCTTTCAGAAGGGCGGATGGAATAGCCGATATGCCCCCCATTTTCTAGTAAGTAGTCATTTAATTGGAGACGAAGATTGAGAAAGCCAAGAGCCTGGCCTGCTACGTCAAAACTAATCAGCTGAATAGCAGGAACCCAGTTTTCAGGAATATTGAGTCCCGCTTCTGCTTGAAGATTTTCTTCTAGCCACTCTTCATAAACAAAATTGTTGGCGTTCCAAAACCCACCATCGTGGGCTGATTGAGTCTGTTCAAACTCTGCCATCATCTCTAAAACTGTTTCTTTATCTGCCAATGTTGGTCTGCGTAGTATCATTTTCACCTCCAATTAAGAGAAAAGTGAGAGCAGACTCTCACTTTTATTTTTTCTTGTTCTTGTTTAAAAACTGTTCTCTGAGGTTGAGCAAGCGTTCTTTTTTACCTGTTCCACCTTTCGAGTGTTTCTCGTGATAACGGGTCACTTGTGCGCGTCCCTTATCGTCTAATTGGTATTTCCCCATTCCATTTCCTTCTAATTTGTTACTTCATGTCCGGCTGTTTTAATGGTTGAGCCGTTCATGTGTTTGACACGCGCAGCGATTTCCTTGTGGCGTCCATTAACCATCGGACGCGCTTGAGGATTCCCCAGATAACCACACGTACGTTTGACCACATCTACTGTTTTAGGGTCGCTATTGCCACAGTTGGGACAAGCAAATCCTCTCTCAGTTGGTTCAAAATCTCCTTCAAAGTCGCACTTGTAGCAACGATCAATCGGAGTATTGGTCCCTAGATAGCCGACACGGTCATAGGCATAGTCCCAGACAGCTTCCAGGGCTTTAGGATTTTGTTGAAGAACTGGATACTCACAATAATGGATAAAACCACCTGACGCACCTGCTTCTGGGTAAACTTTTTCAAAGTCTAATTTTTCAAACGGTGTTGGATTTTTACGAACATCGTAGTGGAAAGAGTTGGTGTAGTATTCCTTGTCCGTGATGTCCGGAATAGAGCCAAACTTCTCTGTATCCAAGCGACAGAAGCGGTCTGTCAGACTTTCAGACGGTGTGGAGTAGATAGAGAAATGGTAACCATATTGGTCAGACCACTCTTCCACTCGACGTTTCATATCACGAATAATATCCAGTGTGAATTCCTTGGCTTCAGGATTGCTTTCCCAGCTATTTCCAAAGAAGACAGTAGCCACTTCGTACAAACCGATGTAGCCCAGTGAAACTGTCGCACGGCGATTCTTAAAGAGTTGATCTACACTTTCTTCTTTCCCAAGACGGCGACCAAAGGCTCCGTACTGATAAAGGATAGGGGCATTCGCTGGTGTTGCTTCCTTGGTCCGTTCAACACGGTAAACCAGAGCATCTTCTGCGATGTTCATACGTTCGTTGAAGATTTCCCAAAACTTATTCAGATCCCCTTCAGACTCGAGAGCGATACGAGGCAAATTGACCGTCACAACACCTAGATTCATCCGACCTGAATTGACCTCGACACCATTTTCATCCTTCCATCCTTGAAGGAAAGAACGGCATCCCATAGGAACCTTGAAAGAACCAGTCAGTTCGATAATCTTATCATAGGACAAGACATCTGGGTACATCCGCTTGGTTGCACACTCGAGGGCCAACTGTTTGATGTCGTAGTTAGGTGAACCTTCCTCTAAGTTGAGTCCTCTTTTCAGCGTAAAGATGAGTTTAGGGAAGATAGCTGTACGGTGTTCTGAACCAAGACCCTTGATACGAATGGTCAAGATAGCTTTTTGAATTTCACGCTCAAAACGATTGGTTCCTAGACCGAAACCTAGCGAAGTAAAAGGTGTTTGTCCATTTGAAGTGAAGAGAGTGTTGATTTCATACTCGAGAGATTGCATGGCATCGTAGATATCTTTCTGCGTTTTCTTCCATGCGTAATCTTCCCGTTTCTCAGGCAAGACCCACTCTTCTGCATCCTTGAGATGTTTTTGGTAATTCTTCTCCGCATACGGAGCCAAGACTTCATCGATACGGTCAGCTGAGCAACCCCCGTACTGGCTAGAAGCAACGTTGGCGATGATTTGTGAAATTTGAGCTGTCGCAGTCTGGATAGACTTGGGACTCTCTACCTCCGCATTTCCAATCTTAAAACCATTTTCCAGCATGCCTTTAAAATCAATCAAACAGCAGTTGGTCATCGGAGTGTAGGGGCTGTAATCCAAGTCATGATAGTGGATATCCCCTTTTTGGTGAGCATTGGCTACGTGCTTAGGAAGCATTTGCAGTCCGATTGATTTCCCCACAATCCCTGCCGTCAAATCACGCTGGGTATTAAAGACATCACTGTCTTTATTGGCATTTTCATTGACAACTGCCTGATCTTTATTGAGAAGTTTATGAATGCTAAAGTTGATATCTGTCGCTTTTGAGCGCTCAAAATCCCTTTGTGTCCGATAAGTGATATACTCCTCAGCTAGCGCATATTCTTTGGCTTCAAGGAGTTCATGTTCTACGATATTTTGAATCTCGTAAATCTTGACACCTTGAGGGAAACGACTGTGAATTTCCGCAACAATACGCTCAAGCAGCCCATTTAGACGTTTTTCGACCAAGGGTGTCACATCCATGACTTTGTCAGCCGCCTTGTGGAGAGCTTTGTCAATCTTGTCTATATCAAACACTACACGTCTACCATCTCGTTTTTCAACGAACAAAGTGGGAACGGTTGCAAGGTTTTCTTCTAATACAATCATATCCAGGCTCTTTTCTATTTTTCTTCTTAAGTGATATTATACCACTCTAAAAAGAAAAATCAATATCTTGTGTTAAAAATTATAAAATTTTTAAAAATACACAAGATATTGATTTGTTATTTAGATTTATAAAGCCTGAATTCCTTACTATCCGTCTGAACAAGCTCGTATTTTTCACTAAGTAGGCTCTCTACATCCGACCACAAGGCAACCTTTTGGTTGACCAAAATCATCTTCGGTTGATTTTCTTTCAAGTCATTGACTAGTTTCGTTTTATTCTCGTCGCTTGCAGTATAGAGCGTCGGTGTTACTAGAGAGCTTGGTGCCAAGCGTTCACTTGCTCGATAAAAATCTGGACGATCATCCCAAGCATAGACACGATCCTCAGAACTCGTTTGCTGTTTGACCAAGCTAGCAAGTTGCTCGCGTTCCTGATAAGTACTTGGATGCGAAATATAGCGACTCAAAACAGGTAGGAAAAGTAAATAGACTATCGCAATTAATGGTAGATAGAAATTTCCCTTGAGGTAGCGACCAAAGAGTGATGAAGAACGAACTCTTCGTCTACTACGACTGATACGATCAGAGCTTCCTTCTTTGATGTTAGTTAACAATAACAATGTCAGAAAGGGCAAAATCGCTGCCAAACGTGAGCCATGCAAAGGTTCCTTTGAAAGAATTAACAAAGAAAGAGTTACTAATAATCCTAAAATAGCGCCTATTGAAACAGCAGATTGCTGAGCTGACTTGGTCTGAAACAATCCTGAAAAGATAAATGTCAGAATCCCAATACCGATGGATAGCAAACCATAGAAAGCAGCATTCTCCATAAGATTGGCATTTGAAAATAGACTAAGCGTATCTATTGGATACAAAGTATGGCTAATCGCATCACCAAAAGTTCCTGTTAAGACTGTATAGTAGCCAATTGGATAAAAAAGGAGAGAAAATCCTAGAGCTGATGCGAAAAATTGATACAATCCATGAGCAAATCGATGCTGGGCAATATTAAATCCAAACAAACTCAAGGCAAGTATGGCTGCAAACAAAGCTGTGGGAATAGGTGATAGGAAGAAAGCTAATGCTAAACTCATCCCAACTCGCAAAAAACCTTTATCGTTACTTGGATCATCCAGATAGTCAGCCACTAGGCTAAAACTATAAAACAGGAAAGGCAAGGCCACAACTACTGCATAGCTACCGCCAAATCCCAGACTGCCCACAAGAAGATAGAAAATCAACAAAAGCTGTCTAGCCTGTTCTCCCTGACCTGTCAAGGTATCAGCGGATTTAAATAGAAAAACACCAGCTCCGAACAAGGCCAACCACTCCACCAAAGCAAAAAGAATACTCCCTTGAGAGAGATAGGTTAGTAAGTAATAAAGCAGTCCATTTGAACCATAATAATCCGTGTAAATCTGCCCACTCTGATGTAGCGCCCAACCAGTATAAAGATCTTGCATCTGTTGGGGGCTCGCCAAACCAAAGATCAGAGGCAACATGACAGAAACAGCTGTAGCAACTAGACTCCAAATCACCATACTAAAAAACGGAAGCGGAGTTCGTTTCTTACCCCCTCGCCCTAGTCCAAATTCAACCTCTTGATCCAGCCATTCTCGATACTGGTATCGAGATCCTTCTAGCTGTTCATCTTTTTCCCCATATACGTTCATTCAATTTCTCCTCTAAGTTTATCTGTTTTAGTATATCAAAATCTTACAGGAATGTCAGCTAGGGATTGATATTTCCTTAACTTCTTATCTAACTCAGCATAGCGTTCAATCTCTCGAAAACGGTGTAAACTGCTTGTTTGGAACTCTAGGATAAAATCATATTCTTTTTGATTTAGCATTTTCATCCTCCTGCTTATCTATTCGCAAAAAGACAAAAATAAGATCCAGCCTTGGGCTAGATCTTGGTGAATAGTTAGAGCATGGGCGCAAACAACTGAACAATTTCCTTGATCAGGCTTTGATACCAGCTTGTTTTGATTGTGTGGGGATAGATTTCTTGAGAAACTTTAAAAATCTCTTTGAAGTCCCTCTCAATATCGATGATAGACTGCGTTTTATAAAGCAAAACGCCATTTTCATAGTGGTGGAGCAAGCTACGATAGTCAAAATTGATGGTCCCCACAGTTGCCGCCTCTCCATCGACAAGCATTTGCTTGCTATGAAGAAATCCTGGACTGTACTCGTAAATACGAACTCCAGCAGATAGCAAGTCTGGATAGGCTCCCCGAGTAACTAACTGAATAACCTCCTTATCTGGTATATATGGCGTCACAATTCGCACATCTACTCCTCTCAGAGCTGCATTTTTGATACTCTCGGTTAGATCATAGTCGGTAATCAGATAAGGGGTCGTGATATAGACATAGTCTGTAGCTTGATTGATAAGGTTTTGATAGACCGTTTTTCCAACTTGGGCTCGGTAGATAGGCTTTGGCCCACTACTGTAAGGAATGCAAAGCCCCATCCCATCTCTAGGTTGATTTTCGAGATGGTATTGGTCAAAATCGCTAATTTCCCCACGATTGATATACCAAGTGGATAAGAAGAGTCTAGTAAAAGCCTTAACAGCCGGTCCATCTAGGCGAATACCGCTATCCTTCCAATAGCCAAAGCGTTCGATATGGTTGATATACTCATCTGCCAGATTAACACCACCTGTATAGGCAATTTGACCATCGATAATCATGATTTTACGGTGGTCACGGTTGTTATAAGCAACGGTCAAGCGTGGAATCACCTTGTTAAATTTGTGAGCTTCAATCCCTCGGCCACGAAGCTGGATGGTGTAATCTCCAGGCAAGGTTGCCATACAACCAATATCATCATAAAGGAGCTTCACTTCTACCCCTTGAGCCGCCTTTTCTTCCAAAATCTCTAAAATACTATTCCACATCAAGCCTTCTTCGATGATATAGTATTCGAGAAAGATAAATTTCTCAGCTTTCTTGAGGTCCTCTAGCATCTGATACCACATGCTTTCACCAGATGCAAAAAATTGTGTATCCGTTCGATCATAGACATCTGCGTTCGTATCCATACTGAGGAGGGATTTGATAACTCCGTAAGCCGACTTATCCTCTTCCTTTAACTCCAAACGGAGGGCTCTGCTATTGTCCTCTCGGTCAACCATTGATTGGAGTTGCTTTAGCTGTTTCATTTCTTTTTTAGATAAACGGCGTTCTCCAAACATGATATAGAGCAAGGGACCAAATACTGGCACAAAGGCTACTAGCAGCCATGTCACCTTGCTTTCAGGATTCATGGACCGATTGACAATTGATACAATAGTCGCTAAGCTTACTAAAATGACTAGGATAATCCAGAGAATCGGGGCCATCTGGCCTAGATAGATAAATAAACCAAAGACGATAAACAACTCTGCCAACATGATGGCAATACTAAAACCATACTTAGACATGAGTAGCTGCATTTTTCTAGCTGTCATACATCCCCTTCCTTTTCTAACATTCTCCTTAACTGCTTGCTAAACTAATATTTCTACTAGTATACCTCAGTTCAGGGGTAGATGGCAACCGTTTACCTTTGCTCATGCTCCAACCGTTCCGTTTTTGGATAATTGTTACAATTTCAGAGCCAACATATTGACCGTCATACCAGCTGCAGTCCCCATAAGGTAGACGACATCTCCCTCCTTGACCAGCCCATGATCTAAAGAATAAGCCAATCCAAACGGTACAGAAACTGACACCATATTTCCATAGTCAGTGACGAGATTGAGGTACTGATCCTCGGCCACACCTAGTTTTTCCATGACCAAAGGAAGAGCACGACTTGCTTGGTGAGGAATGATGTAGTCCACGTCTGCCAAGGCTAGCCGTGTTTTTTCTTGAAACTCTTCAAACATGACTGGGATTTTACGAGCAGACAAGAGGAGGATTTTCTTCCCCTTCATGTCAAACATATAGTTGGTCTTCGTCGCTTCAGTGTACTCTTTTGGTTGAAAAGAAGTCAGACCTCCACGAATCTCCGTATCGCGAGCCCCTTCTGACCAAGTACGTTGGAGACTAGCAATGACCCCTTTTTCCTGATGACTTTTTTGGAAAATAAAGGCTGCAGCCCCATCACTAAAGAGTTCAAAACTTTCTTTTTGCTTGGGATTGAGCCCTAAACTACCAACCTCACTAGAAACAATCAAGACACGATTGTATTCGCCTGCCTCAATCAAGTGGGACATGGTCGATAGAGCAGAAATAAAGCTGGTACAAGTTGTATTGATGTCCATTGCTGGAATTGAGAGTCCTTTTGCCACGCGCTCATGAATCAAAGCAGCCGTACAAGGAATGGGCTGAACACCCACCGCACTAGCTGATACAAGGCAATCGATATCTTTAATATCCAAATTTGCATGTTCAAGTGCACGCTGGATAGCTCCTTCTGCCAAGTCGAGTTGCGTTTCTTCATTTTCAACTACACGATAACGAGTTTGGTCTTTAAATTGGACGGTATGCTTTGGAAGGCAAACGCCATAGCCTGCGATTTCTACGTGTCTTTTTACTTCTGTCATTGTCTTTTATCCTTTCATAAACGTTGGATTCGTTTGAGTTTACGGCTAGTATCCCAGTGATAATCTGAAAATTGGATTTGAGGAACTATGAAGTGTTTTTGCTGAGCCAAGAGTTGAAATTGAGCTAGAATAGCTGCCTCTAAATCCTCATCTCGTTGGCTTAGACAAACTTCTACTAACTTCTCGGAATGTTGCTTGACTTGGTAATCTCCTACATTCTCCACAAAGAGGATGCAACGTCTGATAAAGTCTGGATAGATCGTTACCTGCCCCCCATTCTGGCCATCAAAGTAGAAGATATCATCAGAACGTCCTTCGACCTTGTCAATCCGTGTATAGTAGGAGCCACAGGAACAAGGCTCCGGATTTTCAACCAAGATATCATTGAGCTGGTAGCGATAAACAGGCTGACTGCTTCGTTTAAAGTCCGTAATCACTGGATAAAAACGGCGGTCATCTAGATACAGCTTTTCTACAAAGATAATGTCTTCGTTGAGATGCAGATTGCCAGCTGAGCAAGTGCAGGCTAAGAAACCTTCAGTCGCCTGATAAACTTGGTCAATGATGGACAGAGAAAAGGCCTCTGCGATGCGTTCTCTATCACTATCTTCCAAGATTTCTGCCACCGAAACGATTTTTTGTGGGTAAATAGCTAACTCTCCATCCTTGAGACGCTTGCTCAATTCAATCAACATCGAGGCTGGCGCCACAATAATCGTTGGTTGATAGTTGTTGAGTCGCTCGATATGCTCATCTGTATGTTTGAAAATATCAAAATACTCTAAACGAATGAGGGCCGTATTGATGGTCTGATAGAGTTCATTATCAGCTCTCAGGAAAAAGGCGATGCGGTGTCCAAAAAACTGCCCCTTTGGCAACATCTTTGCCAAGATAGCCGCAGCCCACATACTTCGCTCTTTCTCTGTTGTGATAAAGAGCCCCCGATGTCCAGACGTCCCTGAAGACAGACCGACGGCCACTTCCCCTTTAAGTTCAGTGAAGTCACGGGTCTTCTCACTTTCAATAGCTAAGGCTAAGGCTTCATCTCGATCCACTCCTTGGGTGTTAAGCTCGTTGAAATGTTCCATCATAAAGGCTTTGTCCATATGGTCAAAGTCGCTAGGCACCCCATTTTTAAAGTAGGGAGACTCTCGCTTTAAAAAATCCATATAGTTGGCTAATTGCTTTTTCTGATAGCTCTCTACAGCCTCTCGAGATTTGAAGTTATGAAGCCAGCGAGTTTGGATAAAGGTTTTAAGAAAGGTTAGTTTTTTCATGTAAGATTGACTCTATCCTTTCTACAGGATCATGGCTAACAACTACCTCGATACCGGCCTTTAAAACTTTCTCCAGAAACTCTGTCCCCCTGATATAGTCGGCCTTATTATCCTGAACCAAGGAAGGAATCAAGTGCATCTGCTTGGTATAAGGTAAGAGGTCAATTCCCCAACAGAGGTCTGCTGCAATGAGGAGATTAAGGTCTGGAAAATACAGACAGGCTTGCCCCCTAGCATGCCCGTCAACTGAAGCAACTAGGATACTGCCATCTCCGAAAAGATCACAAATCGGACGATAGGGAAAAGTTGAATCTTGCTGGTCAGCTCTGATAATAGTTAGATTTTTTTCAAAAGAAGTTGGTAAAAACTCCTTGAAAATCAAGTCTTTCAACTTGGGTTTTTGGTAGACTTCATATACTTCTTTAGTCAGGATAAAGGTTGCATGAGGAAAGAAGCTAGCTCCTCCCAGATGATCTGGATGGAGATGAGATAGGATGACATAATTTATTTCTTCTGGCTTGATCCCCTTAGCTTCCAGCAAACGTGAAATTTGGTCCTTCTCCGTCATTTGAACGGGCGTTCCTAGCCGATAGAAACCATAGCGAAGCCGGGTCTTAATATCGTAATGATAGCCTGTGTCATAGAGGAGATAGCCCTTGTCCCTGTGTTTGATAAGAAAAACACCTGCTGGGAAGGTCATCTTTTGATTCTTGACTCCCTTAAATAGCAAACCTGTGTAGCTGGTACAGTAGCCTGCTGGGAAATAATCAATGCTTTCGATAATCTTGGACATATTGTTCAATCCCTTCCGAAATACTGATTTGAGGGCGATACCCCAAGTCTCGCTCCGCCTTGCTGATGTCCAGCGTCTGACTATAACGGAGCAGATAATAGGTATAGCGTGTCAGAGGCGGTTCACCTTTGAGTTTCAAGACCTTATACAGAAACTCTAAACTAGTAGCAATAACTGAAAGAAGAGAAGCTGGCACTTTTCTGTATGTTATTGGATAGCCCAACCCTCTCAAGGTTTCTTCAATCAAATCCTTAAAGGCTCTTGGTTCCCCATTGGTAATATTATAAACTTCGCCACTAGCTTGAGGGGCCTCTAGTGCCAAGCGAATTGCCAGAACGACATTTTCCACACAGGTCATATCCATGAGCTGACGACCGTCCCCTATTAAGGGAATGCCAATCTTCTGACTGAGTTTGAGAACGCGGGGCAAAATACTAGTATCCCCAATCCCAAAAAGCCCACGAGGTCGTAAGATAATGCTCGGAACATCGGGATAATCCTTAAACAGCTTCTCCGAAGCCAGCTTACTACGAATGTAGTTGTTCAGATTATTTTCCTGAGGCGCATCGATTTCTTTGATAGCTAGCTGATCTCGAGGCGCAGCATAGATGCTAGGCGAGGACACATAAACCAAACGCTGAATACCCGCCTCTCGGCAAGCATCCAGAACATACTTGGTCCCTAAGACATTTGTCTGGTAGAAATCCTCCCAAGGACCCCAAACGGTAGAAAGAGCACCCGCATGCACAACCATGTTCATCCCCTGACAAGCCTGAGCCAAGTCCTCTTGCTTGGTCAAATCTCCCTGAAAAAATGCCACAGAGGAGTTCTCTAAAGACTGACCCACCTTGCGATTGCGTCCAAAAGCTCGTACCTGATAGCCCTGCTGACTGAGCTCTTCAACAACATACTTACCTAGAAAGCCCGTAGCACCTGTTACCAATACTTTCTTCATTTTTTACTTCTCCTTGTCCCCTAAGAGCCGATGTATTTCGCTCTTCAGAATCTCTGTTGGCTGATAGATTTGAGCTGCACGACTAAGTTTGTTCAAGTCTGGCCAGTCATCTCCAGCCAATAACTCATCAAAAGCTCGCCCAATCGCTTCCGTATCCTCTCGTTTAGCAGTCAGGGCAATCCCCGTTTCTAGCCCGCGAACCGCATAGTCATACTGATCATAGTCATGAGGGAGAATCAAGGCAGGCTTGCCATAGATAATACATTGGTAAAAAATACCCGCACCGCCATGATGAATCACATAGTCCATCTGGGGAATGTATTCCTTATAGGGAAGATAGGATACCACCGAAACATTCTCCATGAGCTCTTCACATTGGAAATCTTGTCCGCCGAATCCCAGAGTTACAAAGAAGTGACAGTCCGGATGGGCTTTTGCCAATTGTTGGGTCTGGTAGAGGAGGTTGTCTTTGGCCCATGCTAGCTGAGTCCCACAAGATACGAGGACTTTCTTATGATTTGCATAAGGAGCCAAATCCAGAGGATAATTCTCTGCCCTCTCAATCGAAGACCCAAAAGGTCCCGCCCAAAAGTAGTGCTCTGGAAAACCACTTTTCAACTCCAACTCTTTCATCCCAATTCCCAAGATGGAGTAGGGCGAATAAATGGTTTCCTGATTTTTTTGATTGTAGAGCTTAAAATCGTAACGTTTCAAGCGTTCTCTCAATAAAAAGGTTACGATTCGTTTCCCTAAACGAGTCACTTTTCTTCCTAGCCATTGCTGAGTAGACTGAAAAGGATTCTTTGGACTGCCCATTCCTCCAAAGAAACAAGGTGGCCCATCTGTCGTTTCAATGGCAAATTGTGTCGCCATAGTGGTAATCCAAGGGATTCCCAACTGTTCCGCAACTAGTCCTCCAGAGAGGGTTATAAAGTCCGCAATCACAATATCAGGTCTATTTTCCTGCCACTCTTGCACTAATTGATCTGAAACCACATTGATCAAATCAAGACTAGCTGACAACTGTCGATAAGCAGAAAAAAGGTTTAATTGCCCTTCATTATTGGCTACACGCTCAAACTCATCTACACAATTTTCTAAAATGGGAATCACCTGAAATCCCATCTCCTCTGCGACCGCTTTTCGTTGCGGTCCTGTAAATAATCGAATCTCATACAAGGGATCCTTCAACAAGGGGGCAAGTAAATTAAGAGTTGGGAAGAGATGCCCACTTAGGGGTACTACAACCACATCAATTTTGATTTTTCTCATATGTCTAGGATAGCAAATTTTTAAAAAAAGAACTACCAAAATGATAGTTCTTTCCAATATTACTTATATTTTAGGGAATACGTCGCTTCCACTCTACTTGATCTTTAGAAGAGTTCTTTATAAAGAGCAATGGTTTCTTCCAAAGTCGGCATAAATGGGTTTCCTGGTGCACAAGCATCAATCAAGGCATTCTTAGAAAGGTAGTCAAAGTCAAAGTCCTTTTCTTCAATACCGAGTTCAGTGAGTTTCTTCGGAATGCCAACTGTTTCAGACAGTTTTTCAATCTCAGCGATAGCGTAGGTAGCGCATTCTTGGTCTGTTTTCCCTTCAACATGAAGCCCCAAGGCTTTAGCTACATTGCGGAAAGCTTCTGGCACGCGTTTAGCATTTTCACGTTCTACAACTGGGAGCAGCATGGCACAGCAGACACCATGCGGCAAGTTATATACCGCACCGAGTTGGTGAGCCATGGAATGAACATAGCCCAAACCAGCATTGTTAAAGCTCATACCACCGAGGAAAATGGCATTGACCATAGCCTCACGCGCTTCAATATCATGGCCATTTGCCACAGCACGAGGAAGATACTCCTTGATGAGCTCAATGGCTCCGATAGAGAGTTTCTTGGTCACATTATAAGCACCTGGTGTTACCAAGGCCTCGACAGCGTGGGTAAGAGCATCCATACCTGTCGCTGCTGTCAAGCCTTTCGGTTTTGAAAGCATAAGTTCTGGATCATTGACAGAGATAAGGGCGAGGCTGTTCTTATCAACCATTACCATCTTGACCCTGCGTTCTTCGTCAGTAATGACATAGTTAATGGTAATTTCTGCTGAAGTTCCAGCTGTTGTATTGATCGCAACCACTGGCAACCCTTTTTCAGCAGACTTGTGAAGTCCTTCGTAGTCCTGTGGTTTGCCACCATTTGTCGCAATGATAGAGATACAACTAGCCGCATCCTGAGGAGACCCTCCCCCAAGACTGATGATGAAGTCACATCTATGCTCTTTCAGGGCAGCCACTCCGTCTGTGACGTTCTTGCAAGTCGGATTTGGCTCAACATCGCTAAAGATCACATATTCGATCCCTTCAGCATCTAGTGGTTTTAGGACCTTAGGTAAAATATCACTTCCCTCGATGAACTTATCTGTCACCAAAAGAGCCTTCTTATACCCCAATTCCTTGATATACGGACCTACTTCATTTACAACACCTTTACCGATAAGATTAACCGATGGAACGTAAAATGTAGCCATATGCTTTTCCTCCTGTGCCTCTGCGCTATTTGATTATTTACTATAAGTATACGACCTAATAAGAAGTTTTACAAACATTTGTAAGCGTTTTAAGTAAAAAGTTAGTAAAGAACAGCCAGCCTTTTTTTCAAGAAAAAAGCTCCAAAAAGATAGCTTTCATCTCATTGGAACTTTTACTGAATGATTATTGCTTAGTTAATACCACTCGGTCAGATGCTTCTCGGTCCATATCATCGATAATCAATTGATTACCATTAACCGTGTAAATTTTGACATCATCACCGATAATGACACGTTGATTTTCTGGCTCAAAGCTGACTTGCTTGATTTCCTTATCTCCATCTGGCTCGACCTCAGTCCATGTACCAGTTTTACCTGTTACAACAAGAGTGATTTGGTCATTCTCATCTTTTCCAGTATAGGTACCATCGATATTCGTAGGTTGAGCTACAGTAGTGTCCTGACTTGAGGACGCCTGTGGTTGACTAGCACTTGTCGCAGCGCTAGAAGATGATTCTTGTTGAGTAGATGATTGCTGATCAGATTGCTGGGTAGTAGCTTGTGCCTTAGGTCCACAAGCTACTAAAAGACTAAGAATTGCTAGGGAAGCAATAGAAAGTGTGAATGTTTTCGTTTTCATAGCGATTTCCTTTCTTTTGTGCCAATAATTTACTGGAATCGTTTCCGGATATACCTCCTACCTCCAGTATAACAACTTAAACATAGAAGGTCAACTAGTCCCATCGCTTCCAACCAAACTCTCTCGTACTTCCGAGATAAAGTAGAGCGAGCCCGTCACGAAAAGCAAGTTCTGGTTATTGGCCTTATCTTCAAATTCTCTGATAAAGTCGCCATAGGAAGGAATCAAATCATAACCTACCACATCCTTTTCATCCAGAGAGCCTTGGTAGTCAAAGCCTGTTACCTTAAGTTCCACCTCAGGCAACTGCTTAGATAGATAGCCTAGCATCCCCTGATAATCCTTGCGTTTAAGTGCTCCAAAAAGAATGTGAACTTGATAGCCTTGCTGGATTTTCCCTTGAATAAACTCGACCAGACGAATTAAGGCTGGAAGATTGTGAGCCCCGTCTAGGTAGATATGCGGACGAATCCGTTCCAATCGACCTGCCCAGCGAGTTTCTTTGAAGGCCTGTCTGACAAGTTCTTCTTCGACACCTTCACCTCTTGACGCCATAAACAGAAGAAAGGTTTGTAAAGCCAAGGCGGCATTTTCTTGCTGATAGGTACCTTCCAAACCGATTTCGAGCTGTGAAAAGCTTGCTAGCTTACTTGAAAAATCCCCCGCATTCAAGACGAAGTCTCGTCCAGCTTGATAAAGTTCAACAGCTAACTCTCTTGCTCTTTTGTGACAGACAAGCTCCGCTTCTGGAGCAAGCTTGGCAATGACCGCCTTCTTTCCAACCTTGAAGATACCAGCTTTCTGCTCTGCTATTTCTTCCAAACTATCGCCCAAGGTCTCCTGATGATCTAACCCAATCGAAGTTATAACTGCAATCTCTCCTGTTACGACATTAGTGGTGTCAAGTAGACCACCAATCCCCACTTCTAGCAAAACCAAATCCACTTCTTGTTCCCTAAAATAGAGGAAAGCAATCAAGGTCAGCAACTCAAAAAAGGACAACTGGTCATGAGTTTCCAAAAGAGTTTTTTCCATCTCCTTAACTTGTTCTGCCAAACGGATAAAATCTGCATCAGCTATTGCTTGCCCATTGATACAGATTCGATCATGGATACTGATGATATGAGGAGAGGTAAAAGTACCAACTTTTTTACCATGAGCAACAAACAACTCCCTCATAAAGGCAATAGTTGACCCCTTACCGTTAGTCCCTGTTACGTGGATAATAGGATAAGTCTTCTCAGGATTCCCCAGCAAATCCACCGCTTGCTGCATTCGTCCAAGTCCAGATCTAAAGTTTAAACCAATCCGACTATGGAGCCATTCTTCTACTTCAAACATGCATATCTCCTTAACAAAAGTACAATCAACTACTGCATCAAAGTATGATTACAAATAAAAAGCGAGGTCGGGACAAAAATCCCAACCTCTTACCTGGTTAGCTAATCACTAGCTACTATGAATTTCAACGTGGGCTAAAAACGTCCACTGGACGTTCCAACTCTTCTAATTTTCAGGAGTTGGGCTGATACAGTCTCCCAGACTTACCAGTTCTCTCTTATTTAAAGGAACTGGGCTAAAAACGTCCCCCGGACGTTTTTACTCCTCCATAAAGCTGTTAAAGACTTCTTCAATCATGTTCCATTCGTCTTCTGAATCTTCTGGGATTGGTTGCAATTCACCTTCTGTCCCGTCTTCATTTTCGATGAATGAGTAAGCTTGAATTTCAACTTCACCGTTTTCGTCTTCTTCTGCATTAACTGGCACTAGAAGAACATAGTTTTTACCAAATTCTTCTTTCCCATCGATGGTCAAAAGAATTTCAAATAGGGTTTCATTACCTTGCTCATCTACTAGTGTAATCAATTCACGTTCTTCGTGGTCATGGTTGTGATCGTGTGACATAGTTTCTCCTCTGTCTTAAAATTTTCTATCTAAATAATTCTGCAAAATCAGCTGAGCAGCCAGCTTATCAATAACTTTCTTGCGTTTGTTACGGCTGATATCTGCTTGTTCAATCAACATACGCTCCGCAGCGACCGTTGTCAAACGCTCATCCTGATAGTCTACTGGCAAACCAAAGAGTTCTTCTAGCTTGGCACCATAGGCTTGACTGGCTTCTACTCGCGGACCGCTGGTATTGTTCATATTCTTTGGCAAACCTACTACAAAGCGTTCTACCTTATAGCTGTCAACCAATTCCTTGATACGGTCAAAACCAAACTGGCCCTGATCCTCATTGATCTGGATGATTTCAAGTCCCTGAGCGGTGAAGCCTAGGGGATCGCTAATGGCAACACCCACTGTTTTTGAACCGACGTCCAATCCCATAATTCTCATAGATTATAGATCGACTCCTTGTCCTTTAAGGTAGTAGCGTACCAGTTCTTCAACAATTTCATCACGCTCATACTTACGGATTTGATTTCGTGCATTGTTGTAACGAGGAACGTAGGCAGGGTCTCCACTCAATACATAACCGACGATCTGGTTAATCGGATTGTAGCCCTTGTCATTCAAAGAAGCATAAACATCTGTCAATGTTTCGCTAATTTCTTTCTTATTGGAATCATCCAATTTAAACCGTACAGTTTCTTCAGTAAATCCCATTCTAACACCCTCTTTCCTTAGAATAGTACTATTATAGCATATTTCCTTACGTTCTACAATTAAGTCAACCCATTTATTTGGATTTTCTTACTGTTCTGTCGCACCATTTGCCACTCTGTCTGCGATATATTGGCTTGGTTCATTTTTCAAAAGAGTCTCTAAGCCAAGATTTTTCAAATAATCTGTCTGTGACGCCTTTTTGACATCCAAGACTTGTAAATCATAGGTCGTTGTGGTCTGGATTTCAGTCTTACTGAGCAGTTTGGTTTCAAGTGTAAAACCTGCCAATTTGCGCGCTTCCTGAAGCATTTCATCCTTCTCTTCTGCTTCTAAAAGAGCTTTTTGAGTTTCTTCAAGACCGTGGTCAGCGATAAAGGATTTCAATTCCTCACTTAAGGGCCGTATCTGCCGAATAACCAATTTTAGAAATTGTTTCCCTTTATAGGTAATGGTTTGCGTTTGCTTAACGCCATCTCCTGACTCAGGGAAAATCAAAGTCTTGGTCACAACCGTATTCTTTTCCGCATTTTCCAAAACGGGCAGAGTAGACTGGAGCGTTTCGGATTCATGTTTTGAACTGGATGTCGTTTCCTTCTTTTGGCTACATCCTGCAAGTAGCAGGAGGAGAGTAGCTGCGCCAATTACTATCTTTTTCATAATTCCTCACATAATTTTTTGATAAAAAATGAACAAGGCTAGGAGATACCCCAGCCTCGATGTTTATAGAGCTGCACGCAAACGTGCTTCTGCATTTTCTACATTACGGACAGAGCGTGGTAAAAAGGCACGGATATCATCTTCTTTGTAACCGACCTGCAAACGCTTCTCGTCAACTAGAATAGGACTTTTTAAGATCCGTGGTGTTTCCATGATTAAGTTGAGTACTTCATTGACACTCAAATCTTCGATGTCAACTCCTAAAGCTTTCGCATAGCGGTTTTTTGATGATACAATGCTGGCAATTCCATTATCTGTCTTTGTCAGAATATCAAGTAGTTCTTCTCTCGTAATCCCTTCTTTACCAAGGTTTTGTTCTTTATAACTTAACTGGTGTGCGTTGAGCCAAGTCTTCGCTTTCTTACAGCTTGTGCAACTGGAGACGGTATAAATCTTAATCATGTGCCTACCCCTTTCGCTACATGTTACTATCAGTTTAGTCTATTATACCATAAAAAACATCCGACTTGCGACCTATTTTTAAAAAAATTTAACTTTTTTAGCGATTTCCGTACTTTTTTCTTGACAAAATCAATTTATAGCCAACTTTTAAATTTTTTGATATAGATTCGTTTCACAACTGTAACACTGATCATATAGAGAACGATGATCAAAAGCAAAAAGAGGAAATAAATTAGTTCCAAAGGGGTTAAATGAAGCAGGCTAGCAATTGAAGAGTAGGGAAGGAAGGTCACAAAGCTAGCTGCTAGCAAGGTTGTTCCAAGAACAAACCATGATGGACGACTTTGTAAGAAAGGAAGCTTTGCTGAACGAAGCATATGGATGACCATAGTTTGGGACCACATGGATTCAATGAACCAGCCTGTCTGGAACAGAATGATAAAGCCCGTTGCAGACTCTGCTCCGTGAACATAGGCTTGGCCTGTCGCCATCGGGACAATGACAAAATAGAGCAAGATAAAGGTCAAAATATCAAAGGCAGAAGAAATCGGACCCATCCAAATCATAAAACGAGTAATAGACTTAGCCTCCCACTTATGAGGATGTTTCAAAAAGTCTTCATCCACATTATCAAATGGTAAGGCAATGCAAGAAAGGTCGTAGACGAGGTTTAACACAATCAAGTGAATCGGAGCCATAGGAAGGAAAGGTAAAAAGATACCAGACACTAACAGAGAGAAAATGTTCCCAAAATTAGAGCTGACCGTCATCTTGATGTATTTGGTCATATTGGCATAGACTTTGCGCCCTTCAACCAGCCCTTTCTCAAGCACCATCAAATCCTTATCCAGTAAAATAACATCAGCCGTTTCTTTGGCAATATCTACTGCTGTATCAACAGAAATTCCCACATCGGCCACTTTCATAGAAGGGGCATCATTGATCCCATCTCCCATATAGCCGACACAATGTCCATTCGATTTGATTTGTAAAATGATTCGTGCTTTTTGATCAGGAGAGAGTTTGGCAAAGACAGTCACCTTCTCAACTGCTTGGGCCAACTCTTCGTCCGTCATGGCGTCAATATCAGAACCCAACAAGATCTGATCAACGTCTAGACCAACTTTTTCGCAAACTGCTTGGGTTACCTTCTCATTGTCTCCCGTCAAAATCTTTGTTTGAACACCGTGTTCTAACAAAGCTTGGATAGCAGGTGCTGCAGATGGTTTTGGTGGATCTAGGAAAGCAAGATACCCTGTTAGAATCATCTCCTTTTCATCTTCAACTGAGTAAGCAAAACCTTCTTTTAGACCTGTTTTATAGGCGACTCCCAAAACTCGCAAGCCTTGCTGATTGAGTTGGTCCACTTCTTTTAAGATTTCCACTCGGATATCATCCGTCAGAGGGCTAATCTGACCTTGATATTCCACATGGGTTGAAATCGCAAGCATTTCCTCTAGGGCACCCTTGGTTACCAAACTAACAACTTCGTTCTCATCCTTGACGATGACACTCATGCGTCTGCGTTCAAAATCAAATGGAAGCTCATCGATTTTTTGGAAGCTAGTATCCAAATTTTGTAGAATAGCATGTTCTTTAGCTTCTTTTTCAGTTCTACTGATAATGGCACGGTCCATCAAGTTTTTCAAACCGGTTTGAAAATAGGAATTGAGATAGGCACGTCTCAACACAGACAAATCCAAATCTCCATGTATATCCAAAGGATATTCAAGGACAATTTCGTCTTGGGTAAGGGTTCCGGTTTTATCCGTGCATAGGATATCAATAGCACCTAGGTCCTGTATGGCATTGAGTTTTTTGATGACGACTTTTTCCTTAGCCATGATAATGGAGCCTTTTGCTAGACTGGCCGTGATGATCATAGGAAGCATCTCAGGTGTAAGCCCGACTCCTACGCTCAAAGCAAATACGCCAGCTTCTAACCAATCTCCATCTGTCAAGCCATTAGAGAGAAACACGATGGGAACCATGACTAACATCAAACGGATTAAGAGCCAAGAGATGCTGTTCATCTCCCGCTCAAAAGAGGTCGGTTCGTCATAGGTATTGAGGGTCTGCTCGATTTCTCCCATCATGGTGTCATCACCGACTGCTAGAATCAAAGCCTTAGCACTTCCTGATATCACGTTGGTTCCCATAAAGGCGAGCGCTTCTGCTTCTAGCAGACTATCAAAATTTGACTGACTCATTTTAGATAAGGCCAGTTTTTCAACCGAATCACTTTCACCTGTCAAACCAGACTGTTGGACAAAGAAATCACGTGATTCAATTAAAATGAGGTCTGCTGGAATCATATCCCCAGCACTTAATTTGACTATATCTCCAACGACCAAATCTTCAATTGCGACCTCTAAACTCTGGCCTTCGCGAATCACCGTGGCTGTGTTCACAATCATTTTTGATAGATTGGTCGCAGCCTTGTCACTCCGTAATTCTTGAACAAAGCGTATGCCACCAGAGATTAGAACGAGAACGACGATGATGATAGAGGTCGTCGGATCTTCTTGTCCAGGCTTTGCCAACCAGACATTGGTCACCATGGAAATCATAGCGATGACCAGCAGGATGATTGTAAATGGATTGATAATAGATTCGTAAATTTTTTTGAGAATACTGTCTTCTTGACCTTTGGTGATGGTGTTTTCGCCATAGAGGTCACGATTTTTCTCCACCTGCTCCTCAGTTAAGCCTGTTAGACTTGTCTTATAAAAAGATAGAGTTTCGTTTAAAGGTGTGTGAATAGCTGCTGCTAATCTTTCTTTTGTAGTTTTCATTGGTTTCTCCTATCTGTATGAATGATGTGTTTCATACACAGAGACCAATCACTTTATAAGGGCAGAACGACACAAATCAGCGATTGGCTGTGTATGTGCGGTTCTGGATGATCGTCAATTTGCATCGTCTGTCTCCTTTCCTTGTTCTAAAACAGTAGAAAATCCCACCATAAAATGGCAGGATTAAAAAACTAATTATCTGTTTTTTCGTTCAAGCTTTAACTCCATAGGGCAATGAAATGAGCTTAGTCTTGGCCTTCGCGACCAGGACTGTTGACCAACGAGTAGTGTCTCCACTGCTTTGCGGTAGTCATCCGTATCCCTATGGTAGCCTCACCTACCGTTTTCGTCTATCAGTATAAACCTTTAAAATATAAAAGTCAACGATTTATCTTAATTTTCTTAAATAACAATTAATTCTTTTGGAGCTAGAGTCAACAATTCGCAACCTGTCTCCGTAATCAAGATATCATCCTCAATACGAACACCGTATTTGCCTTCGATATAGATACCAGGCTCGTCTGTCAAGACCATACCAGATTTAATGACTTCTTTCGAAGTTTGGCTAAAGTAAGGTTCTTCGTGGATGTCCAGTCCGATACCGTGTCCGATACCATGTGTAAAGTAGTCGCCATAGCCTGCATCGATAATAATATCACGAGGGATTTTGTCAAAGTCACGGAAACCTAAGCCAGCCTTGGCTTGATCAATCAGAGCTTGGTTGGCTTTCAGAACCGTATTGTAAATCTCTGCCTGCTCGTCACTGACATGACCGAGGTAGATGGTCCGTGTCATATCACTGACATAGTGGTCGTAGAGGCAGCCGAAGTCCATGGTAATGGCTTCTCCAACTTCAACTGGTTTGTGCATTGGATGAGCATGAGGTTTAGAAGAGTTGATGCCACTCGCTAGAATGGTATCAAAGGACAAGCCGGATGATCCCAATTCACGCATACGGAAGTCAAGGAAGTTGGCAATTTCGATCTCAGTTTTTCCAGGTTTGATAAAGTCAAGCGCATCGCGAAAAGCTTGGTCTGAGATAGAACAAGCCTTGCGAATAGTCGCAATCTCTTTCTCATCTTTAATCATACGAAGCGCTTCAACAAACTGAGTCTGCGGAAGTAAATCAATTCCTGCAAAAGCTGCCTGCATACGGTGGTAATAAGAGACCGAAATCTCGTCTTCAAAACCGATGCGAGACAAGCCCATATCCTTGACAATGCCTGCAATGACAGCCAATTCATCACGGTCAGCCACAATCTCAAAACCTGTCACTTCTTGCTTGGCCGCAATGATATAGCGAGAGTCTGTCACCAAGACCTGACGGTCACGGCTGATGAAGACTGTTCCGTTTGAGCCCCAAAAACCGGTCAGGTAATAGACGTTTTTAAGGTTGTTGATGATGATACCATCTAGTTCTTTTTCTTGCATTTTAGCTAGAAATGCTTGTACACGTTTATTCATGATGTAACTTTCCTTTCAAATAGTGTCCTGTGTAGCTGGCTTCGTTGGCTGCTACTTCTTCTGGAGTTCCTGTTGCGATGATGGTTCCACCACCGACACCGCCCTCCGGACCCAGGTCGATAATATGGTCTGCTGTCTTGATAACGTCTAGATTGTGCTCGATGACGAGGACTGTATTACCATCGTCGACAAAGCGAGCCAAGACCTTGAGCAAGCGAGCGATGTCCTCTGTATGAAGCCCTGTCGTTGGCTCATCCAGAATGTAGAAAGATTTTCCTGTCGAGCGTTTGTGGAGTTCGCTAGCCAACTTCATACGCTGGGCTTCTCCCCCAGAAAGGGTGGTAGCTGGCTGTCCCAAGGTCACATATCCTAGCCCCACATCCTTGATGGTCTGAAGTTTGCGCTGAATCTTGGGAATGTGTTGGAAGAATTCCACCGCATCGTTGACGGTCATGTCCAAGACCTGCGAGATATTTTTTTCCTTGTAATGGACTTCAAGGGTTTCACTATTGTAGCGGGTCCCGTGGCAGACCTCACAAGCCACGTAAACATCTGGCAAGAAGTGCATCTCGATCTTGATAATCCCGTCACCTGAGCAGGCTTCGCAACGACCACCCTTGACGTTGAAACTGAAACGGCCCTTCTTGTAGCCTCGAATCTTGGCCTCGTTTGTCTGAGCAAAGAGATCACGAATATCGTCAAAAACTCCCGTATAGGTAGCAGGGTTGGACCTCGGCGTCCGTCCGATTGGGCTCTGGTCAATATCAATCAAACGATCTACATGCTCAATTCCCGTAATAGTTTTAAATTTCCCAGGCTTGTCTGAATTACGGTTAAGCTTCTGGGCAATGGCTTTTTTGAGGATACTGTTGATTAAGGTCGATTTCCCTGAACCCGATACCCCTGTCACCGCAATGAATTTTCCTAGCGGGAAACGAGCAGTGATATTTTGCAAGTTGTTCTCACGCGCTCCCGTCACCTCGATAAAACGACCATTTCCAGCACGGCGCTCTGCCGGTACTGGAATGGCACGTTTACCTGACAAGTACTGGCCTGTGATGGACTTACTGTTGCGAGCCACTTGATTAGGCGTACCTGCGGCGACAATCTCCCCACCAAAAACACCGGCACCCGGACCAACGTCAATCAGATAATCCGCCTCTCGCATAGTATCTTCGTCATGTTCCACCACGATGAGAGTATTGCCCAAGTCACGCATCTTTTTCAGACTGGCAATCAAGCGGTCATTATCCCTCTGGTGAAGACCAATCGACGGCTCATCCAGGATATAAAGGACACCTGATAGGTTGGACCCAATCTGAGTCGCCAAGCGAATACGCTGACTCTCCCCACCTGAAAGGGTTCCTGCCGAACGTGACAGAGTCAAATAGTTGAGTCCCACGTTATTGAGGAAGGTCAAGCGATCCTTGATTTCCTTGAGAATAGGACGGGCAATGATGGCTTCATTTTCAGACAGAGTCAACTGGCTCACCAAAGCCAAGTGGTCTGCGATAGACAGGTCTGAGATTTCACCGATATGGGGTCCTTGCTCTCCACCCACACGAACAGACAGGGCCTGGTCGTTGAGACGGTAGCCGTGACAAGTTCCACAGGTCAGCTCATTCATGTAGAGGCGCATCTGGGTGCGCGTGTAGTCACTATTGGTTTCATGGTAACGACGCTTGATATTATTGACAACTCCCTCAAAAGGAATGTCGATATCGCGCACACCACCAAATTCATTCTCATAGTGGAAATGGAATTCCTTGCCATCTGAGCCGTAAAGAATCAAGTTTTTATCTTCTTCTGACAAGTCTTCAAAGGGCTTATCCATGTCCACTCCAAAGGCTGTCATGGCCTGCTCTAGCATGTTTGGATAGTAGTTGGATGAGATAGGATTCCAAGGAGCCAAAGCCCCCTCACGCAAAGTTTTGCTGGTATCAGGAACTACCAAATCAGTATCCACCTCCAGCTTGATGCCTAAACCATCACACTCGCTACAAGAGCCAAAAGGGGCATTAAAGGAGAAGAGACGAGGCTCTAACTCTGGAACAGTAAAGCCACAAACTGGGCAAGCATAATGCTCAGAGAAGAGCAACTCAGAATCGTCCATAGTGTCGATAATCACATAGCCTTCTGCGATACGAAGGGCAGCCTCAATGGAGTCAAAGAGACGACTACGGATACCCTCCTTGATAACAATACGGTCGACCACAACATCGATATTGTGTTGCTTGCTCTTAGACAGCTCTGGAACTTCGGTCACATCATAAACTTCCCCATCCACACGAACACGAACATAGCCGTCTTTCTGAACCTTTTCAATGACACTCTTATGTTGCCCTTTTTTCTTACGAATGACAGGAGCTAAAATTTGCAGACGTTGGCGTTCCGGCAATTCCAAAACCTTATCCACGATTTGCTCTACAGAAGAAGCCTTGATAGCCCCATGCCCGTTGATACAGTAAGGCGTCCCCACACGTGCGTAAAGAAGACGCAGATAATCATTAATTTCAGTCGTAGTTCCCACGGTCGAGCGAGGGTTTTTACTGGTGGTTTTCTGGTCGATGGAAATAGCTGGGCTGAGGCCATCAATGGCATCTACATCTGGTTTTTCCATATTGCCCAAGAACTGACGAGCATAGGCTGATAGACTCTCTACATAACGACGTTGACCCTCCGCATAGAGGGTATCAAAGGCCAGACTGGATTTCCCCGATCCTGACAAACCAGTCACAACAACCAGCTTGTCTCTTGGAATCTCCACATCGATATTTTTTAAGTTATGGGCACGCGCCCCATGAATCACAATTTTATCTTGCATCTTTGTTCTTTCTAGTCCATTATTGCTTTCCATTATACCAAAAAATGTGAAATTCTATTACCCAAAAAGCTGTTTTTATAGTATAATAGTACGGTGCAAAAAACCAAACACTGAATAGTAGGAAAGGACAGGGGATATGAAACAAGTTTTTCTCTCAACAACAACTGAATTTAAAGAGATCGACACGCTTGAACCGGGTACTTGGATCAACCTCGTCAATCCTACACAAAATGAATCGTTGGAAATCGCCAACGCCTTCGATATCGACATCACCGACCTCCGGGCACCACTTGATGCGGAAGAAATGTCCCGTATTACCATCGAAGATGAGTATACTTTGATCATCGTAGACGTTCCCATCACAGAGGAAAGAAACAACCGCACCTACTACGTAACGATTCCGCTGGGGATTATTATCACCGAGGAAACCATTATCACCACCTGCTTGGAACCTCTCCCCGTTCTCGATGTCTTTATCAACCGTAGACTGCGTAACTTTTACACCTTCATGCGTTCACGTTTTATCTTCCAGATTCTCTACCGCAACGCCGAACTTTACCTTACGGCCCTTCGTTCGATCGACCGTAAGAGCGAACAAATCGAAAGTCAACTTCACAAGTCTACTCGAAACGAAGAACTGATTGAGCTCATGGAATTGGAAAAGACAATCGTCTATTTCAAGGCCTCACTTAAGACAAATGAGCGCGTGATTAAGAAATTGACCAGCGCAACTAGCAATATCAAGAAATACCTAGAGGACCAAGACCTGCTCGAAGATACTCTGATTGAAACCCAACAAGCCATCGAGATGGCGGATATCTATGGAAACGTCCTTCACTCTATGACAGAGACCTTTGCCTCTATCATTTCCAACAACCAGAACAACATCATGAAGACCCTGGCTCTCGTGACCATCGTCATGTCTGTCCCAACCATGATCTTCTCAGCCTACGGGATGAACTTTAAAGATAATGAAATCCCTCTAAACGGCGAGCCACACGCCTTCTGGTTAATCGTCTTTATCGCCTTTGCTATGAGTGTTTCGCTCACTCTCTATCTCATCCATAAAAAATGGTTCTAAGAGGAATCCCTATGTCTCAGATTGATTTACAAAAACTAACCAAGAAAAACCAAGAGTTTATCCACATCGCTACCCAACAATTTCTCAAAGATGGCAAAACAGACGCTGAAATCAAGGCTGTCTTTGAGGAAGTTATTCCTAAAATCCTTGAAGAACAAGCCAAAGGGACGACTGCTCGTTCCCTCTATGGCGCTCCAACCCACTGGGCTCATAGCTTCACTGTCAAGGAGCAATACGAAAAAGAGCATCCAAAAGAAAATGACGATCCAAAACTCATGATTATGGACTCAGCTCTTTTTATCACCAGTCTCTTTGCATTGGTTAGCGCTCTGACTACCTTCTTCTCTACAGATCAGGCTATTGGCTATGGGTTGATTACCCTCTTGTTGGTTGGACTTGTAGGAGGACTTGCCTTCTACTTGATGTACTACTTTGTCTACCAGTATTATGGACCAGACACAGACCGTAGCCAACGTCCTCCATTCTGGAAATCAATCCTCGTTATCCTGGCTTCTATGGTCCTTTGGTTGGTTGTCTTCTTTGCAACAAGCTTCCTACCGGCCAGCCTCAATCCAGTCCTTGCTCCATTGCCTTTGGCTATCCTAGGAGCGGCTCTTCTCGCCCTTCGCTTCTATCTCAAGAAACGTTTCAACATCCGAAGTGCAAGCGCGGGCCCATCACGTTATTAAGAAAAGTGAAAAGCTATGGCATATAGTCAATCTTTAGCTCAGCAGATTCGAAAAATTCTAGCACTCAAACTTCCTCCCCAAATTTTCGAAGAAGAGCTAGAAGAAAAGAAACTGTTTGGTGGCCTTGCCTTTATGATTCGTGGGAAAATGGTCCTTACAGTCAGTTCCAGAAAGGACGAGCTGGTTATGGTGAGAATTGGCAAAGAAACGGAAAAACAAGTTCTACCCCGAACAGGAGCTCGTACTACATTGATGAGAGGTCGACCTTATCATGGCTATATAGACCTAGATATCGAAGGTCAAAAAGAACTGCCTTACTGGATTGATTTAGCCCTCTCCTATAATCAAGAGTTGACCAAGTAACTCATATCTAGTGAGATTAGAGATTAGAAAAACGAAAAGCAACTGCAGGTGCAGGTGCGGTTGCTTTTTCTTGCTTTCTTGATATACAATAGAACTTCTGAGTCTCATTCTTGTAGTTTTCTCTCATCTTTTGTGATAGAATGGGCTCATACTCAATGAAAATCAAAGAGCAAACTAGGAAGCTAGCCGCAGGCTGTACTTGAGTACGGCAAGGCAAAGCTGACGTGGTTTGAAGAGATTTTCGAAGAGTATCAATCTATTTCTAGGAGGATGAGATATGGTTTCTACTATTGGTATCGTTAGTTTGTCTAGCGGTGTTATTGGAGAGGACTTTGTCAAACACGAAGTCGACTTGGGTATCCAACGTCTCAAGGATTTGGGACTCAATCCTATCTTTTTGCCCCATTCACTAAAGGGCTTAGACTTTATCAAGGACCATCCTGAGGCGCGTGCAGAGGATTTGATGCAGGCCTTTTCGGACGATAGCATCGACATGATCCTATGCGCCATCGGTGGGGATGATACCTATCGTTTGCTACCTTATCTTTTTGAAAACGATCAGCTTCAAAAGGTTATCAAGCCAAAGATTTTTCTTGGCTTCTCGGATACCACTATGAACCACCTTATGTTGCACAAACTAGGGGTCAAGACTTTTTATGGGCAATCCTTTCTTGCAGACATTTGTGAATTGGACAAGGAGATGTTATCCTATAGCCTCCACTACTTTAAAGAACTGATTGAGACTGGAAGAATCTCAGAAATCCGCCCTAGCGACGTTTGGTATGAGGAACGGATTGACTTTAGTCCCAAGGCCCTAGGAACAGCTCGTATCAGTCATGTAAATACAGGTTTTGACTTGTTACAAGGAAATGCTCAGTTTGAGGGAGAAATTCTCGGCGGTTGTCTTGAATCTCTCTATGATATCTTTGACAATTCTCGATACGCAGACAGCACGGAGCTCTGCCAAAAGTACAAACTCTTCCCTGACTTATCCGACTGGGAAGAAAAGATTCTCTTGCTAGAAACAAGCGAAGAAAAGCCTGAGCCGGAAAACTTCAAAAAGATGTTGCAGGCTTTGAAAGAAACTGGGGTATTTGAGGTCATCAGTGGACTCTTGGTCGGAAAGCCAATGGATGAAACCTTCTATGACGACTATAAGGAAGCACTATTGGATATCATTGATAACAATATCCCGATTGTCTATAATCTGAATGTCGGTCACGCAACTCCAAGAGCCATTGTCCCCTTTGGCGTTCACGCTTATGTGGATGCACAGGACCAAGTCATTCGCTTTGACCATAACAAAAAATAAACAATTTCTCTATTTTTGTGCTTTGGTATTGATTTTCGTTACAATTTGTGTCTAAATTTATTGCATTTTGCTTATTTCTATGATATCTTTTTGAAGGAGGTATATATGACTAAACAAAAAATAAATCAAATTGTCGGTTCAATTGGAGCCTTTATCGGGATTATTGTATTTATCGCCTACATCCCACAAATTTTTGCCAATTTACAAGGCAACAAAGCTCAACCATTCCAGCCTTTATCCGCAGCAGTATCTTGTTTAATTTGGGTTATTTACGGGTGGACAAAAGAACCTAAGAAGGATTGGATACTAATTATTCCAAACTCAGCTGGCGTTGTCTTAGGTGGACTGACATTTCTCACTGCACTATAAAAATTACTAGCATATAATCAAAAAGCTGAGAGGAATTTCTCAGCTTTTTCTATATTCTCAGATAGTTAGACGCTTGGACTCACTAACTTCCGCTTTTCCACTCACAATCATTCTCATGGTCATCAACCAGACCTGCAGCCTGAAGAAAAGACAAAACTGCAACGGGGCCTGTAAACTTGAAGCCTCGTTTTTTGAGATCTTGAGATAACTTTTCAGATAAGGCTGTTTTAGCAGGTGCTAGGTGATAGTCAGGAACATCATTGATGATGGTTTTCCCCTCAACAAAGGACCAGAGATAAGCGTCAAAAGAGTCAAAGGTTTTCTGGATTTGTAAAAATGCTTGGGCGTTGGCACGCGTCGCAAAGAGCTTGGCACGATTTCGGATAATGGCTGGATTCTCTAACAAGGCTTCCAACTCCTCATCTGTCATCTCAGAGATACGATGTGCTTGGTAGTTGTAAAAGACTTCTCGGAATCCTTGACGTTTGTTTAGTACCGTTTCCCAAGACAGACCAGCCTGATAAGTCTCCATACAGAGCAGTTCAAAAAGAGCGCGGTCGTCATGAAGGGGTTGGCCCCACTCTTCATCATGGTAGGCTACATATAATGGATTGGTCATCTTGACCCACGAACAACGTTTTGGCATATTATTCTCCTATTTCACCAACATTTTAAGGGCCGACTTGATATAGTTCTCAGCTGTATCTGTCGTTCCTTCAAAGAATTTCTTGATTTTCTTAAGTTCGGTCGCCTTGTAACCCAGTGCCAACATGGCTTCCATAGCTTCTTCCAGTTCTTGGTTTTCAGCGCTGGTTTGCACTGCCACCTTGGCAGGAAGGTCATCACTAGTCACAACTACCTTGCCTTCCAAGTCTAGCACCATCTGTTGGGCTGTTTTCTTGCCAATTTTAGGGAACTTGGTCAAGTAGGTGATGTTCTTAGTCTCGATCGCCTGAACCAAGCCAGCATTGTCATCGGCAGCGATAATAGCAAGAGCTGATACCGGACCAATCCCAGAGACCGAGATTAGACTAAGAAAGAGTTTCTTCTCATCTTCTGAGCGAAATCCATAGAGCAGATGAGCATCCTCACGGACAACTTGGTGCACATAAATTTGAGTTTCTTGATTGACCTGACCTGAGTAAGCATAGGGATTGGCTACATGCAAGATATATCCGATACCGTTGGTTTCAAGAACGATGTATTTGGCAGTGATTTTGGTAATGATTCCTTTTAGATATTCGTACATAGTTTTTCTCCATTATTTTGCCTATCTAGTATACCATATTTACCCAAGACAGATGGCAACAAAAGGTGCAACCTCTGGTTGACAAATAGTACAGGAGATTGTATTCTCATTATAAGTAAAAATTGTTAGGATAGAGGTAGAAAAAGGAGGATAGAATGATGAAACTCGCAGAAAAACTATTTGAGCTCAGAAAGGAAAAAGGTTGGTCCCAAGAAAAGCTAGCAGAACAAATCAATGTTTCTCGGCAAAGCATCTCCAAATGGGAGTCTGGACAAGTCCTTCCTGAGATCGAAAAAATCATTGAATTAAGCAAGATTTTTCAAGTGACAACTGACTATCTACTTCTGGATGAAAACTCTGAAAAAGGTTCCACAGCAGTGACCTTGGAAGAAGACAAGGACAAATACTATAAAGATGTTAAATCCTTTGGTCTCTGGCAAGTGATTTATATTTTCGTCTTGGCTCTGGCTATCTATCTCTTTTTAGCCGGTTCTAGTTTCCCAGCTGAATTCACTGCCTGGATTTGGCTGACCTTCGTTCTCTTGATTGCGTCTGCAGTTGCTATCAACAAGGCTCTCAAAACCAAACAACGTTATCTTGATAAAGTGATTGGTCTTGAGAATCCTTCAAACCAAGACGACTCTGCGAAACCTTGAGTCAATTGAATCATATTTCTCAGTACTTTTATAGGACTGGTCTTGTCAAGCAAGTGTAAATCTCGTGTCAAGTTTCCCATGTTCAGTCAAAGTACCTCCTTAGAAAAGCTAAAAAGCCTTGTTCAAAAGGAACAAAGGCTTTTTGTGTTCTTAATATTTCCCCAACTCACGGAGACTGGTATGATTTTCCTGAATACGTCGGAACATCTTTTCCATATCTGACTTGGTAAAATGCACCAAAACGGGACGTCCGTGGGGACAGTTATAGGGATTATCACATTGAGAAAGCTGATAAATAAGCTGTCTGGCTGAGTGGTCATCGATACGATGGTTGGCCTTGATAGACCGCTTGCAGGACATCATGATAGCCAGCTCTGCTCGGTATTTCTTGATCGAAACTTCCTTGGTCAAGAGCAGCATGTCACACATTTCATAGATACCAGACTCGATTTCTTCCTCTGCCATCCAAATTGGATGCTCACGTAGGATAAATTGATTTTCTCCATACTCTGCTAGAAAGACGCCTACTTCCTCCAAAAGTGCCATTCTTTCCTTGAGACGCAGGGCATCATCTGCAGGAAATTCATAGATGTAGGGCACTAAGAGTTGCTGCTGACTCTGGTCAACATTGCCGATGCTTTCACGGTATTCCTCGTACTTAACCCGTTCCTGAGCCGCGTGCTGGTCTATGATGTAGAGTCCATCTCGCCCTTGGGCAAAAAGATAGGTCCCGTGCATTTGCCCGAAAAACTCCAACTCTGGGAAGCTGGATGATTCTTCTCTCTCCAGCTTGTCATAAGCCTTATCGAGGCTAGCAAGATCTAACTCTGGATGGTCTAGTTGGTCGTAGTTAACAGGCTTTCTCTCTGCAAAATGCAGTTTTGCTGGTCTAGTCAGCTGGTCCAAGGTTTCCTTGGCAAACAGGGTTAAATCCTGTCCTTCATCAGTTAATTCAACCTGATGATCAGCCACCTCAGCTTGACTGGGTCTTGTAGGCTCAGCCTTCTCATAATAGAGCGTATTTTCTTTTAGTGGGAGAATGGTCTGCTCTACCTTTTGACGATTGCGCACAGTAGATTTGGCAAGATTTTCCAAGGCATCAGGGATCAAGGCTTGCTCTTTGAGACTGTTAGAAATAGCTTCTGAAACCAGCGCCATTAGTTCTCTTTCCTTAGAAATTCGCACTTCTTGCTTGGTCGGATGCACATTGACATCCGCTAGATAAGGGTCAATATGGATGTGAATGACAGCCAGTGGAAAACGACCTACCATGAGCTTGCTACCGTAACCATCAAGAATAGCACGATTGAGCAAGAAGTTCTTGATATAACGACCATTGATGAAGAGACTGATATAGTTGCGATTAGCTCGAGTCAATTCAGGTAAAGACACAAAACCTGTAATTTCAAAATCTAGATCCGAATTCTCAATGGCAATCATCTTCTTGGCACTCGCCAAACCATAAATCCCTGCGATGGCTTGACGCAGTTGACCAGTCCCCGCTGTCCGCGTCATCTCCTTGCCATCACTGATCAAACTAAAAGAAATCTCAGGATGAGCCAAGCCCAGACGGTTGACAATATCAATGATATGAGACAACTCCGCTTGCTGGCTCTTCATATACTTAAGACGGGCAGGTGTGTTGAAAAAGAGGTCCTCCACACAAACCTTGGTTCCTACAGGACTAGTCGCTGGAATGACTTCCTCAACTTCACCCCCACGCGCAACTAGCTTGGTTCCATGACTCGCACCATCTACCGCCGTCAACAAAGTCAAGACACTGACAGACGCAATAGAAGGCAGGGCTTCACCACGAAAACCAAGCGTCCGAATCCGAAAGAGATCTGCTTGATTTTTTATCTTACTTGTCGCATGGCGACGCAGGGCTAATTCTACTTCATCGTGGGCAATTCCGTGACCATTATCTGTGATTTGGATTTTCTTGAGACCAGCTTCCTCAATCTCAATGATAATCTGACTAGAACCCGCGTCAATTGCATTTTCTACCAATTCTTTGACCACACTGGCAGGACGTTCGATGACCTCTCCTGCTGCGATCTGGTTTGCCAGCACCTCTGGCAATTCAATAATATGAGACATCTTTCAGCCCCTTTCTGTATCTATTTTCCTAGAAATTGATTAGTGCTATTATACCATATTTCAATGCTACCAGAAAAAACAAATACCACATAGACTCCAAATCTCTCCACATAGACAAAGTCCCTTGCCATGGACCGTAAAATAGTGTTTAATAAAGGTGTACAGGAAGTGATCACAATTTTGTATGAAATGTAAGGAGAGAAATTTATGAAAGTAGAACTGCAGATTAATGAGACTTACGAGGAGGAAAAGCTGATTGTCCAAGCTCCTAAATCAACCGAGAAAGTCCAGAAAGTCATCGAGTTCGCTGAAAATCTTGACCAAAAAGAAATAATCAAAGGTAAGATTGATAATCAGGTCTATCTAGTTGAAATTGGCAAGATTCAGCGCTTCTATATAGAGAATCGAAAGGTTCTAGCAGAAACTGCATCTCAGACCTACAGCATTGATTTGCGACTCTATCAGGTTCTTGAAATTCTGCCGACAACTTTTATCCAAATTTCCCAATCTGAAATCGTCAATATCAACTCCATCTCTCATCTCAAGCTCACGCCCAACGGTCTGGTTGAAATTTTCTTAAAAAACGAAAGCTTCACCTACTCTTCACGCCGTTACCTAAAAACCATCAAGGAGAAATTAGAACTATGAAAAAACAAGTATTTCACGATGCAGCTGCTGGTGTCCTCATCGGCCTCATCCTCTCTATCATCTTTTCACTCATTTATGCTCCAAATACCTACGCCCCATTAAGTTCCGACTCTCTCATCGGCCAAGTGATGGCTCAACATCAGGTTCACGGCGCCCTGGTCTTGCTCTACTGCACACTTATCTGGTCAGCTATCGGCATTCTCTTTAGCTTTGGTAAGCGATTATTCAGCCGTGACTGGAGCTTGCTCCGTGCCACACTTTCCCATTTCTTCCTCATGCTGGCTGGCTTTGTCCCACTAGCAACTCTGGCTGGCTGGTTTCCCTTCCACTGGACCTTCTATCTCCAGCTTATTCTAGAGTTTGCGATTGTCTACCTTATCATCTGGACTATCCTCTATAAAAGAGAAGCTAAAAAAGTAGACCACATCAATCAACTCTTGGCACATAAAAAGTAATAGAGAAAATCCCACTCACAAATGCATGAGTGGGATTCTTTTTATAACTTTTGTTTGAGCTCGACCAAGACATTCATAGCCTGCATAGGTGTCATGTTGTATACATCCAGTTTAGCTAATTCTGCTAGGATAGGATTCTCTTCAGGCGCGTCAAAGAGTGACATCTGTTCAGTAACAGCACTTGTTTGTCTCATCGGAGCAGGACTTTCTGTCCCTTGATTCTCCAGTTGAGTCAATATCTTATCCGCCCTTGCTAAAAGTTCTGCTGGCAAGCCAGCAATCTTAGCAACGTGGATACCATAGGATTTGTCAGCTGGTCCTGGTTCGATCTTGTGAAGGAAGGTGACCTGCCCATCCTGCTCCAAGGTTGCCACGTGGACATTGACCAAGTGTTCCAAACTGGACTCCAGACTAGTCAACTCATGGTAGTGGGTCGCAAAGAGGGTTTTGGCTCCGATATGCTCGTGAATGTATTCGATGATGGACTGAGCAAGAGCCATCCCGTCATATGTTGCAGTTCCGCGTCCCAACTCATCAAAGAGAATCAAAGAATTCTTGGTCGCATGCGAAATGGCATTGTTGGCCTCCATCATCTCCACCATGAAGGTTGATTGACCTGAAACCAAATCATCTGCTGCTCCGATACGGGTAAAGATGGCATCGAAGATAGGCAAATGGGCGCTCTCTGCCGGCACATACGAGCCTAGCTGGGCCATAACCGCCGTCATGGCCAGCTGGCGCATGTAGGTAGACTTCCCACTCATGTTGGGCCCTGTAATCAATTGAATGCTGGTATCTTCTGCCATCTGAATAGTATTAGGAATATAGGTCTGAGCTCCCATGACCTTTTCAACGACAGCATGGCGCCCTTTCTGGATATCGATTTGTGAATCGTCTCCAAACTCAGGTCGGATCAAATGCTGAGTTTCAGCCACAACCGCCAGACTTTGCAAGACATCAACGGTCGCAATTCCTTGGGCTAAAGCCTGCAAACGCTGGATGTACTTGCTGACTTCCTCACGGATACGCATAAAGATTTCATACTCTAGGTTGGCTGACTTCTCACGCGCCTCCAGCATATCTCCCTCGATACGTGCCAACTCCTCAGTTCCAAAGCGTTCTGAGTTTTTCAGTGTTGCCTTGCGGAAAAAGTGAGCAGGCACATTTCCCAGTTGCGAATTGGTCACATGGAAATAGTAACCGTCCTTTTTATTGTAGTCAATCTTAAGCGTGCTGATACCAGAGTTTTCTCGCTCCTTAGCTTCAATCTCAGCAATCCAACTAGTCCCTTCTCTAAGCACACGACGATACTTGTCTAAGGTCTCATCAAATCCCGTACGGATAATGCCCCCTTCCGTAATCACGTGAGGAGCTTCAGGAGCAATGGCAGCACTAATCAAACTCTCCAACTCAGGGATGGCATCTAACTGTTCGATAAGATAGGCCAAAGCAGGCTGCTCCATTCCTTCTAAAATCGCACGAATCCGTGGCACACTGGATAAGGTAGTCGCCAATTGCAAGAGATCCTTGGGATTGGTCTTGCCAAAAGAAACCCGACTAGCCAAGCGTTCGATGTCATAAACACCCTTGAGGCTATCTGTTAAATCACTGCGCTCAAAGAAGTGGTCAAGAAAGACCTGCACCACCTCTTGACGTTGAACGATTCGCTCCTTGTCAATCAAAGGACGATGGATCCAAGAACGCAAAAGACGCATGCCCATAGCCGTTTTTGTTTCATCCAAAAGCCAGAAAAGACTTCCTTGCTTCTTGCCTGAACGGGCATTCTCAACCAAATCCAGACTAGCCTTGGTCGCATAATCCATCTGCAAGAAATCTTTGATTTCATAGCGAATCACTGGTTTGAGGTGATTCAATTCCCGCATCTGGGTACGGTGAACGTACTGGAGTAGCTTACTAGCTGCTGCTTGCTCCACAGCTGCCAGTCGTGAATCCAGTAAATGAATATCCTCAAAGCCTTCCTTTTCATAGGAAAGTACCAGATTCATCTGACGGCTGAGGATTTGTTCTTCTTCCTCAGACAAGTCATAACCCAGCACCACTTCTCGCGCCTTGAGATTACGGATTTCCCCACAAACGAGGGTAAAGTCCAATAGACCCGTCACATAAAAATCACCCGTCACCAGGTCCATATAAGCTAGACCAAATTGATTGCCGTCACGATCCAAGGCAACTAAGAAGTTATTCTGACTATCGGGCTTACTACTATCAACCACTGTACCGGGGGTGATGACCTGAACCACCTCTCGCTTGACAACCCCAACCGCTTGTTTAGGGTCTTCCATCTGCTCGGCTATGGCTACTTTATAGCCCTGCTCAATCAAAACATCAATATACTGCTGGGCAGAATGATAGGGAACACCAGCCATGGGTATCGGATTTTCTGCATTTTTATTACGACTGGTCAGTGAAATCTCTAAAATCTGCGCCGCATTGACCGCATCCTCATAAAACAATTCATAAAAATCACCCATTCGAAACAGCAAAAAAGCATCTGGATATTGCTTTTTAATATCCACATACTGCTGCATACCAGGTGATAGTTTTTCTGTCGTCATATTGGCTCTCTCCTTGTCAAAAATAAGGCTTGGGAACAAGTCCCAAAACCCTATTCATCCTTCATCAAATCTAGCAAACGCTCTTCCATGAGCTTGGCAACATGCTGGTCTCGACAAATAACCAGTAAGGTATTGGCTCCCGCAACTGTTCCTAAAATCGCCTCGTCCTTATTTTCATCAACAATATTTGCTAAGACAGCTGCTTCTCCCAACTTGGTATGAAGTACCAAAGTAAACTCTGCTCTCGCAACCCCTTCTAGATGATGCGACAAAAACTCTACCAAATCAATCTTTTCTGTTTCATTCGCTAGCACATAATATACCATACCATTTTTCTTAACCTTGATTAAGCCGATCTCGCGCAGGTCGCGAGACAAGGTCGTTTGCGTCACAAAGACATTCCGAACTTCTAGGCGATCTTGGATATCCTTTTGTGTAGCTAGTTTTTCCTCAGTGATCATCTTTTTAATCAACTGGTGTCGTTCTTTTTTTCTCATATCAACCTCTTACATGAATATTTATAACCGATTTCGGGTTTATTTTTAGATATAATTATACCAAAAAAACTGAATAATTCAAAAAAATCTTTCTTCTTTCACTAAATTTATGATAAAATAGAATAAAAGTCCAAAAGGAGCCTACTTATGAGTACAAAAAAACTGATTGCTAGTGAATTGGCTAGCGTCATCGATAGCCTAGATCAAGAGGCTATTTTAAATTTACTAGAACAACCAAAAAACTCTGACATGGGAGATATCGCTTTTCCTGCTTTCTCACTTGCAAAAGTCGAACGCAAAGCCCCGCAAATGATTGCTGCTGAAATCGCTGAAAAAATCAACAGCCAAGCCTTTGAAAAAGTTGTTGCAACTGGCCCTTACGTCAACTTCTTCCTTGATAAATCTACCATTTCTGGAGCAGTTATCAAAGAGATCATCGAAAAAGGATCTGACTACGCTCAACAAACGGAAGGCAAAGAGCAAAATATCACGATTGACCTATCAAGTCCAAACATCGCAAAACCTTTCTCAGTAGGTCACTTACGTTCAACTGTTATCGGAGATGCTCTTTCTAATATCTTTAAGAAAATGGGCTACAACACTATTAAAATCAACCACCTTGGAGACTGGGGTAAACAGTTTGGTCTTCTCATGGTTGCTTATAAAAAATGGGGGAGTAAGGAAGCCGTAGAAGCTAATCCAATTGACGAATTGTTAAAATTGTACGTTCGCATCAATGCTGAAATCGAAAATGATCCAGCTCTTGATGATGAAGGACGTCTCTGGTTTAAAAAATTGGAAGATGGCGATCCAGAAGCAACTCAACTTTGGCAGTGGTTCCGTGACGAAAGTTTGGTTGAGTTCAACCGCATTTACAAACTGTTGAACGTTGAATTTGACAGCTTAAACGGGGAGGCCTTCTATAATGACAAGATGGACGAAGCCGTGCAAATCCTTGAAGAAAAAGGTTTGCTAGAAGAATCACGCGGCGCTAGCATTGTCAACCTCGATGATGTTGAACTTCCACCCGCTATGATTAAGAAATCTGACGGTGCAACCCTCTACATCACACGTGACATTGCGACAGCTATCTACCGTGCACGTACTTACAATTTTGTTAAAAATGTCTACGCAGTTGGTCAAGAGCAGTCTAACCACTTTAAACAGTTAAAAGCCGTCTTGAAAAAAATGGGATTTGACTGGAGCGATGATATGATTCACGTAGACTTCGGTTTGGTAACCAAGAATCGTCAAAAGCTCTCTACTCGTAAAGGAAATATCATCCTGCTCGAACCTACCCTTCAGGAAGCTATCAGCCGTGCCAAAGCACAAATCGAAGCGAAAAATCCTGACCTCGAAAACAAGGAACAGGTTGCCCAAGCCGTTGGAGTGGGAGCTGTTAAATTCTACGACCTCAAAACGGATCGCAGAAATGGTTATGACTTTGACCTTGAAGCTATGGTTTCCTTTGAAGGAGAGACTGGTCCATACATCCAATACGCTTACGCTCGTATTCAGTCTCTACTTAGAAAAGCAGACTTCCAACCAAATGCTCAAGCAAATTACAGTCTAAATGATGCTGAAAGCTGGGAAATTATCAAACTTCTCCAAGACTTTGCCCGTGTCATCAAACGCGCATCTGTTAACTATGATCCATCGCTCATTGCCAAGTATGCAATCAGCTTGGCTCAAGCTTTCAATAAATACTATGCCCACACTCGTATCCTGGATGAAAGTCCAGAGCGTGACAGCCGTCTAGCCCTCAGCTACGCAACAGCTGTTGTTCTCAAAGAAGCCCTTCGTTTGCTTGGAGTAGAAGCACCAGAGAAGATGTGATTCAGTACTAACAATTGGAACTAAAGTTCCTAATTGTTAGACGCTAGCCGCTTATATGCGGACTAGCTAACTGCTTCACTAGTATTGTAATAGAAATCATATCGATTTCTATTACAATACGTCGTAACTATGGTGATTTGGCTTGACGCTTCACTAGCTCACATAAATAAACAGCGATATGTTTATGTCATAATAATAAAAAAGCTAGACCTTTCAAGTATATCATCGAATTACTAGTTTCTTGTGCGGGATGCCTGTCATGCAATTCTAGTCACCTAGTTGAAAAGCGAAAATTTCTTTCGCTTTTCTTATGCCATCAACTTTTTTATCAAACCAGGAGAAATTTTATGAGCCAGTATGCTTATATCTTAGTTGTCATTAGCCTTGTCATTCTTTTTCTCATCAATAAATACGAAAAGGAAAAGCTTCAACAACTCCTTCAGGAACAGCTTCTGAGGGACGAAGCTTTCAAAGCAGACATACGCGAAAGGATCCAAACAACGGAAAATATCAATGATGTGATTGACTACATCAATAAAGGTTATCGTTTGGGACTCCTGCTTTCTAAGGAAATCACTGAGCAACTGAAATAAGGGAATCCGAGAAGCTTTTTTCTCGGATTTTTTACTTCCATCAATGCCATTTCTTTGTGATAATCATATCTTTCATATGATTTTTCTGAAATTTTCTAAATTTTTCAAAAATTCTCTTGCATTTTTCATAAGTTTCTTGTAGAATAGTAGCTACCTATTCAGATTATTCTGAAAATTCAAAAACAGGAGGTTTTTATGTCACAAGTTACTTCATCACACCAGTCTACCTGGACAAGCAAGCTAAAAGCAATGGGACCCGGGATCCTAATGGCTTCCGCTGCAGTCGGAGGTTCTCACATCGTATCCTCCACTCAAGCCGGTGGTTCTTATGGATGGTCTCTGCTTCTCTTGGTCATCTTAGCCAATGTTTTTAAATATCCATTTTTCCGTTTTGGTGCCGAATATACTGCCGATACTGGTAAAACCTTGGTCGAAGGTTATGCCGAAAAAGGGAAACTCTATCTCTGGATTTTCTTTATCCTAAATGTCTTTTCTGCTATGGTCAATACAGCTGGAGTCGCTATCCTTTGCTCAGCCATCATCGCTAGCGCCTTTCCAATGATTGGTCTTAGCATCACTCAATGGTCCCTTATCCTTGTTGCGGTCATTTGGGCTATGTTGCTCTTTGGGGGCTACAAACTATTGGATGGTATGGCAAAATGGATCATGTCTGCCTTGACTATTGCAACTGTTCTTGCCGTCATCATTGCTGCTGTTAAGCACCCAGAATACAGCTCTGATTTTATCGAGAAAACACCTTGGCAAATGGCAGCCCTACCCTTTATCGTTTCCCTTCTAGGTTGGATGCCTGCCCCTATTGAAATCTCAGCTATCAACTCACTCTGGTCAGCCGAAAAGAAAAAGACCGTCAACTTTAATACAGAGGACGCCCTTTTCGACTTTAACGTTGGCTACATTGGAACGGCTATCCTCGCTGTATTCTTTGTGGCACTCGGAGCACTCATTCAGTATCCTACAGGTCAAGCAGTTGAAGCTGCATCTGCCAAATACATCTCGCAATTTGTGGGCATGTACGCCTCTGTCCTTGGTGAATGGTCTCGTTATTTGATTACCTTCATCGCCTTTCTCTGTATCTTTGGGACAGTCATTACTGTCATCGATGGCTATTCACGTGTCAATCAGGCCTCCCTTCAACTCTTGGCAAATCAAAAAGAGGATAATCGTAAATCTTTGAACATCTGGATGACCATCACAGCTATCATTGGTATCGTCATCATCAAGTTCTTTGCCGGTCAAGTTTCAACCATGCTCCGCTTTGCCATGATTGGATCTTTTCTGACAACACCATTCTTTGCCCTTTTGAACTATGTGTTGGTCACAGGTGAAAATAAAAATCTTCCTTCTTGGTTGAAACTCCTCGCCATTGCAGGATTGATTTTCCTCTTTGGCTTCGCTATCTTCTTTATCTATGCACTTGCCATCGGAAAAGCAGGATAGTTTATAAAATGGCACCCTTATGGGGTGCTTTTTGTATACACAAAAAGCAGTTGAAAATCTCAACTGCCTCTCAGTACTACTTTATTTTTCTGTTTCTAACTCATACAAATCTGCAATGATTGCTGCGACCTTTTTAATATCTCCCAGCATACCACGCATTTCAAAGTCTGCTAGGACCGGGAAGCCAAAGCGCTGGCTATACTGCTTGGCTGTCAGGCAGTATTGATTGTTAAAATTACGATTACCAGAACCCACTACCCCAAAACACTTACTAGCATTGTCCCCATAGGCGATAAAGTCGCCCAGTGGAGTTGTTAAAATCTCGACATCGCCGTTATCGACACCATTCCCACCTTCTAGATAGGTAGGCAAGAAAGCAATATAGGGATGTTCCATTTCAAAAAATTCTTGACCTTCCTTGACTAGGTCCTTGATATGGATTTTTTGGACCTCAATCCCTTCGTACTGGGACAAGAGATAGTCCTTGAGTCGGGTTACAAAACTTTCTGTATTCCCACTCAGACTGATATACACTAAGGATATTTTTTTCATGTTGACCTCGATTTTTATGTTTACGATATAAAAAGAACTACCAAAATTGTAACTTGATAGTTCTTTTTTGTCAATACTTAGGCAGCTTCTTCTGCTTCAACTTCCTCAGCCAAGTCCTTTTGTTGACGCCACATCTTGTAAAAGACAATGGCAAGGAAGAGGACATTGATAACAACAAATAAAATCGTTGTTCCCTTTCCAAGGACTTCTGTTCCTAGTCGCAAAGTTTCATCACGGATGGCTTGTACAGCATCTTGCATACCCATGTAAGTATAAATCGAACCAACAATGGCAAGCAAAACATAAGCAATGTAAGCATAATTTGCATATTGCAAATGATTACGAACCAAGAGCACAATACCTGCGACTACTAAAATCGCAGATAAAATAATCAAAACGATGTTAACAGTCGAATGCGATAATTCAGCTGTCTTATGTAGATAATTAATCGTATCCTCTAGTTGCTGGGCGCTAGCACCTTGAACTTGAGCTTGACTGGCACCTAGTGTTTCTTTACTGGGAACTGGACTTAGTATTCCAAACAAAGACATAGCTGAAATCAATGCGGATAGGACTAATAGAACCCAAAGATAAATTGGTTTCTTTTTCATAATTTTTCCTCCTTAAGGTATTTTGAACATTATAGCATTTTTTGTATGTAAATACAAGTTTTACAGGGAACTTTCGACTTGTTTGCGATAAGCTTTTGGTGATTTTCCGCACAATTTACGGAAGACCTTGTAGAAATATCCAACATTGCTGTAACCAACAGCATAGCAAACATCTTCAATACTATCATTGGTTGAAAGCAAGAGCTGTTGCGCTGCCTTAATCCGCTGTTTGTTGAGCAATTCCGCAAAGGTTGAGTTGGTTTCCCTCTTGATCAGCTGACCGAGATAGACAGGATTGATAAAGAGATCCTTGCTGATATCCTTAAGTGAGAGCTCTTTCTGGTAATCACGCCCAATCACTTCCAGAACACTGACCACATTTTCATTCATGCGGTACTGGCCAAAGAACTTGGTCAAGGTTTCTTTGATGTAGGCAACCAATTCTTTAAAGGAGTTAATAGCATGGATGGCTTTGACAATCTCGGTCATATCATCCGCTTTTAAGTGCTCAAACAAGTGGAAGACATCCATGACAAACTGAGTAAAGAGTTGTTTGGTGATAGCCACGCGCGGTGTGTTCTCTAAGACAACCTTCTCCAGCAGGGTCAATTCTTCGATGATTTGATTGATATTTCCTTGGATAATCACGCGATAAATCGGTTCATAATAAGCAAATAGACTCTCAGATTTTTCTAGATTGACAGAACCGTAAAAGAGGGCTTTTTCTGCGTTGATCTTCCATTTTTCAAAGGCTTGTTGGTAGGGTGCTACAAAGGGTGTTACTACGATTCCATCTAGTGGTTGATCAGAGATGAAAATCTGCCAGTCTTGACCTAAAACATAGTAAGGAATAGTGAAAGAACCTTGTTTTTCCTTGGAAAGACCTATCCACCAATTGTCTTTACCTGCTAAGAAGTTGACGAAGCCTTCTTCATCCAATTCTTGGCTGAGAGTCTGGCTTTGCTCCACCTTTTCCTGAAGTTGGCTCGCAATTTTTTCTAATAAATGACTCAACTCCACCTTATCCACTGGCTTGACCAGATAATCCACGACACTCAGGTTCATTGCTTTCTTAACATAGTCAAACTCCTGATAGCCAGACAGCAAGATATAATAGGCATCTGGGAGAATCTCTCTCATCTCCTTGATCATCTCCAGCCCTGTCTTATCTGGCATGTTGACATCGGAAATGACCACATCTACTGGGTTTTTCTTGACATAGTCTAAAGCATCATCAGCATGATTGGCTGTTGCGACGACTTGCATATCCCATTTTTCAAAGGGGATTAATCGCTTGAGCCCCACTGTCACCATATACTCGTCGTCTACTAATAAAACTTTATACATTTCCCTTCCTTTCTATTCATTTTGAATAGTAATACGGTAACGAACACCTTCTTGCTCAGCTGACTCGACACTGATTTGGTAGCGATCCCCAAAATAGAGGACAAAGCGTTCGTGTACATTGACTATTCCAATTGATTGTCGCTCCCCGCTGTAGCTTGCTTCGTGCTCAAAACTTCTCTGAGTTAGTTTTTCTTGCAAGCTAGCTAGTTTCTCAGCAGTCATCCCGCGACCATTGTCTACTACTAGGATTTCAACAAAACCTTGGCCCTTTAAGACCTTGATACTAATCACATTGTCTGTTCGGCGGTGGTCAATACCGTGGGCAAAGTAGTTTTCTACCAATGGTTGGAGCGTAAACTTGGGAATCCTCATATTTTCTAATTCGGGTGCAATCTTAAAACCATAGGCAACTGACTTTGGATAACGCACCATACAGAGATAGCTGTATTTGCGACAAAATTCTAATTCTTGCTTCAGCGTCGTTTCCCGCTCATCGGAGATATTATTGCGTAGTAAACTGCTAAATTCATAGATAATATCCGCCAGTTCATCTTGGCTTTCCATGACGGCATACATGCGCAGAAACTCTAAGGTATTGTACATGAAGTGAGGATTGATTTGAGCTTGTAAGGCCCGCATATTGGCATCTTTCTGACTGAGCTCTAGCTGGTAAATATCGTGGATATTCTTTTCCAGTCGATCCAACATATCATTGGTTGTTTCTGCAATGAGGAGCAATTCCTGATCTTTTTCAGAAGTATCGATCCGAAGTCCTTCTTCTCCTTGAGCAATCACCTCGATAGACTCTACCAAATCTACAACCTGCCTTTGGTAATTGGAGAAGGTCTGCCTCAAGGTCACATATAAAATAATAATAAAGAGAACACTCAAACCAACAATGACAGCGGAACTAGTTAAAGTCCCAGTAAGAACAAAATCCTTAGGAACTGCTGATTGGACTTGATAGCCGTGTGATGTCAAACCTACAATCCAATTTTCCCGTTCAGCTACTACATTTTCCCCTATATGAAACAATTCAGTATCAAAAGGGGAGGTGATCGTCACAGCCACAGGAATCAGACCGCGGGTATTATCAATTGCTTGGTAAAGTACATCCTGCGATAAAGAAATGTAGATAACACCTAGAGACTGATCGGAGTTAGGATCAAGTACTGGTATGGCAAAACTATTGGCTGCTGGTTTGAAATCCTCAGCAAGAATTTTCTCCCCGCTACGTTTCTCTCTAGTAGAAACGTAGACTTCCTTGTAGTCTTGCAAAACAATTGCAACACCTGTCACAAAGTCATTTCTTACATACAAATCATCAATGTTTTCATACAAGGATACTGAGACATAGGGAGACGCTTTACGTTGCAACAGCCAGTAAAAATAATCCGATGTACTCAAACTAAAATACTTATAAATCCCCTCTATCCGTGCTCGATTTTCAACCAGTTCCTGCGCTAGCTGAGTCGACTCCCTGTGGTAATATTCAATCTCACTCACTGTCCGAGTCGTCACACGTTGAGCTACTCGCTGTGCTTCTTTCTCACGCGAATCCCAGTCAGCATAGGAGAGCATAACCGCAAAGCTTGCAATGATGACAATCATCACCAAGGTATAGATACGCAAGAGCGAGTGGAGCCAGAACGGCTTCATTTTATTTTGTCGCCAATTTTTCATGGATACTTTCATATACGGGTTCCAACATATCACTGATAAAGAAATGCCATACACCAATTCCTACGAAAAAGAGGAGGGCAGGCATATAGTAACCAATTCCTACAAGCATGACCGTACCAAATAAAACCTTGGCGATTGCCGGCAAATTCATAAAAATTCCGATAAGGGCGAGTTTTACAGTATTTCGATAAGAGAGCTCATAGTGAACTTGGAGTTTCAATGAAACGGTATAAGCCAAAAAAACAAAGGCAACAACAAGGATATTGAGGAAGGTTGCCAAGAGATGGAAGATAGTCTGATGAGGCAATTGAACCAAAAGGTACAAACCATAGACTAAGACTAGATCTACAAGTACAAAACTATAGAAAGCTAGGTTACTCTTGACAAAGTTGCTCTTATACAATTCCCAAGCTTCTTTCAAACTATAAGCTCGATAAGTATAACCGTGCTCCGCATATAAACTCATAAGGGTTGCACTAGCTGGTGCCAAACCAAAGACCACACCCCCTGCTAGTGTCAATAACCAGAAAAAAGCCGTCGCAATCACTCCTAAAAAGAAACGATTAAAGACGAATTCTAGAAACTTTCCCATAATATCCTCCTTAAAACAACTATGTAACTATTATATCATATTTCAAACGTTTTCAAAAACATAGAGCACCCATTTACAATCCTCTAAAAGCGTGATACAATTGATTTTGACAGTTTTATATAAGGAGATTCTCATGAAGAAAAATATCTTAACTACCCTCTTAGCCGTCGTCCTCTACTTCCTCTGTCTAGGAATCGGAGTAGTACTTGGACACTTGGTGGATTCAACGGGCAATATGTTCTATGCGCCTGCCTTTTCTGCCCTTGTCGGGGGTAGCGTCTACATGTTTCTTTTGGCAAAGGTTCCTCGTTTTGGAGCGATTACCACTCTCGGACTCTTTATGGCTCTCTTTTTTCTAGCTAGTAAACACGGCGCTGGCGCTTTTCTACCAGCTATCGCCTGTGGTCTTGCAGCAGATGCCATCGCTCATCTCGGCAATTACAAAGATCGAATCAAAAACACCCTCTCCTTCCTCGTCTTTGCTTTTAGTACAAGTGGCCCTATCTTCCTCATGTGGATCCGTCCCAAAGCTTACGTGGCTACCTTACTCGCGCGTGGAAAATCCCAAGAATACATTGACCGTATCATGGTCGCTCCAGAATTAGACAAAATCCTTCTCTTTGTCGCAAGTATTCTCCTTAGTGCCTTGATTGGTGCTTTGGTTGGGCAATTTCTAAGTCAAAAAATAGCTGATAAAATATAAGGTAAAAGCCCTGAAGACTAGCAATGCCTAGTCCCAGGGCCTTTTTGTATACAATCTTAAAATTCACTATAGATAAATTCTTGAATATTCGAAAAATCGGTCACAAAACAGTAAATCACGATGCTCAAAATAACCGTATAGAAAAATAGTGTCCACAAGATTAAACGATGTGTGTTAGTTAGCTTGGTTTGCAAATTTGTAAAATTCTTTTTCAACTTCCATCCATCCTTTCACTCCAACGTGCATCACGTCAAATAAAAAGTAATCATCATACTCTCTGTTCCCATAGTTTAATACGGTTGCACCATGGCTTTTTGCGACATCTTCTATTTTTTTATAAGTTTTTTCTCGCATCTCCCTTGAGACACCAGTGTAGTCATTCCATTTCCCGTTTACCGGGAAAATAATAACTTCAACTTCAATGCCCAATTCTTTGGCAACTGTCAAGAAGAGTTCCATATCTGAATATTCTGGTGACTCCAGATAGCTCAAATCTTTATTGGAATCTTTCAGCGATGCATAGCGATCTTTTAAGTAAGTATTGTAGTAGTTATTATCAACAGCATAGTCGTTGTTGTCTGTTTTCTTTTTGACCTCTTCCACAAACTGATCCGTCATCTTCTGCCAATCATAGTCTGGGGTTTTGTCTCCTAGCGAAGGATAATCTGATTTGGCATGTTTTTGATAAAAAGTCTGTTTTAGCTTAAAGGAATACATCGCGTTCTCAAACTCTAATAGTTTTTTATCAACAATAGTTCCTTTTCCATCTATGAAATAACTTTTGTATTTTTTGTAGATGTCATTTTGTTGCTTGTTCCCCTTGGTAATCTCGATAATGCGATTGATTATTTTTTCTTTCGTTTCTTTACTAATCTTGTCATTATCTAGCATGTGGAAAATATGTTCTTGGGAAGCCTTGTTCAAAAAGGCATCTTGATGGGTCCCATCTTTTTCAAACCACTGAACAGACTCTACTATAGCCACCTTTCGCTTAGTCATAGCTCCTTCAATAGAACCCAAGGTCGTAGCCTGAATGATATTTTGAGAATAACTAGTCCCAATCTGCATGATATTAAAATCGTTGTAGTTAAAAATCTTATTAGGATGATAGTCTTCATTTATCGTCGCAACTAACTCTGAGGAACCCATTAGAACCAGTGTATTGGGGGTGATATTGCTTGTTAGAATATCTCTACTTTTATACTTTTCATACGAGGTGCTATAGCGAATACTGTTATCCTTGACTTTATAATAATCATCAATCTTCTTGACATACGTCACATTTAAAAGGGCAAGCGTCGCAATTACGAACACAAGCGATAGTAAAAATGCTTTTAATTTAATCATCTCGTTTTATCCTATCCCTCCGATCTGTCCGATTTCTTTTCAATCTCTTATCTCTTTAAAATCGTAAGCAAGATTTTATAGGGTTCACCTGAAAAGATAAAGAAACCAATCATAACCAAATTCATGGTCACAAACCAACTTAGTAGCTTATACCAGTTTTTGTTTTTATTTTTCTTATAAAAATTGCTTTTCTTTTGATACACTTCAAATCCAGCCATCAAGACACCATGGTAAAAACCATAAACAATATAGCTAACACTAAGACCATGCCAAAAACCCATGACCAACATATTGACCATATAAGCATAGGCTGCATTGTATAGTCTATTTTTGAACCATTTTTTCCTGATAACCTGCATCAATACTCTTGAAAATACAAAATCTCTCAACCAGGTCGACAAGGTGATATGCCATCTGGTCCAAAAATCCTTGATATCGACACTCAAGAAAGGTTTGTTAAAGTTCATCGGTGTCTGAATACCTAGAATGTTACTACTTCCAACGGCCATTAGACTATAGCCTGCAAAGTCAAAGAACAGATACAAGGTATAGAGATACATATACTTGATTGAATAGACGACTGTGCCAGTATTATTTAGAGCGAGTAACATCTGATAAACATAGGTTGATAAAACAACTTTGTAAAGGAGGCCTAGAACGATACGATACACACCGTCCCCTGCTAACTCTAGATACTCTTTTCGGGGCATGACCTCGTTTATCTCTTTTAAAAATCTCCTACTCCGATCAATTGGACCAGCACTAACTGTTGGGAAAAAGAGCAAAAACTGTAGATAATCTTTTACACTGATTTTTTCTTTGATCAAGTCATCCGATATTTCTAGCATGATCTGAATGGTCTTAAAGGACATGTAAGAAATTCCAATAAAGGCCAACAAATGCAGAGAAGTCAGGGCAAAGACTTTATTAATCACTAAAGGAAGAATGGAAAGGAAGACCAGTGGTTTCAGCCGCTTTGCCTCTATCCTCTGTGCTAGAAATACCAGAAAATACTGGTAAACGACAAAGGCGAGCAAATAGACCATCATCGCTCGACCCTTGCCATAAATAGCACCTGCGAATAAGAGGGAGAGCGCCAAAATATAGTAGTCCTTACGTTTTTCAAAAAAGTTTACCACAAAACCAATCAGTAAAACTACAAACAAGAGAAGGAAAAACTCATTCCCCTCGAAATAATTCATATCAACCGAACTCCTTTTTCATTTTCTCATCTCGCTTCAAGGTTTATCTTTCTAGTTTTTTCCTATCCTATCACCAAAGAGAGTTAACTTTATCTATTATACCATAATTTAAAAACTTTAAATGCCCCTGTTGGCAGCTTCCTAGAACAAAAAAGAACCCTTCGGCTCTTTTTATTTATGACTTAATTTCTTGGTCAAGAAATCTCCCAAGAACTGGATCGTAAAGATAATCAAGATGATAATGATGGTTGCTAAGATGGTCACATCGTGATTGTAACGGTTAAATCCATAGGCAATGGCCACATTACCAATACCACCAGCACCAACTGCTCCTGCCATAGCTGTTTCACCAACAAGGGAAATCAAAGTCACAGTCGTCACACGAATCAAATCTGGAAGACCTTCTGATAGGTAAACACCTACGATATCCCAGAATGTCGCTCCGCTAGCTTGGGCCGCCTCAATGACACCGCCATCCAGCTCAGCCAAGACAACCTGCACCTGACGGGCAAAGAAGGCAAAGACTGCAAAAGAAAGTGGGACAAGGGCTGCATTTGGCCCAATACTAGTCTTAACAATCAAGTGAGAAAGCGGAGACAAGATCGCCAAAAGGATGATAAATGGTACCGCACGGAAAATAGAGGTAATCTTGTCTAAAATCCAGAAGACAACCTTATTTTCCAAGACACCACCTGGCGCGGTCAAGACAAGGAAGAGACCTGCTACCAGTCCCAAGAACCCTCCGATGATGAAGGAAAGAACTGTCATATAGAGGGTTAAGTAGATGGCTGTTCCCCAGCCTGCTTGACCAGCCCAGCCCATTTTATAGACATTTGGTAAATAGGTTTGAATCAATGATTCCATCTTACTGTCCTCCCTTCAATACTTTTAACTGGACACCCGCTTGACGGATAGCCTCTTGGGCGCCTGCTAGCGCTTCTTTTTCACCTGACAAGACCACAACCAATTCTCCAACAGGAGTGCCATCGAGGATTTCAATATTCCCATAAAGGATATTAGCCGTTACTTGGTAATGCTTGTACAATTCATTCAAAAGTGGCTCGTCTGTTGAAGCCCCTGCATACTTGAGCTGCACTAAAATACTGTTCTCAGATAAATGTTCTACGATTTCTTGCTTCTCAATCTTGACCATGGCTTCATCAATACCTGTGGCCGTTGAAATAAAGTCTTGGGTCAAAGACTGTTTAGGGTCTGAGAAGATTTCAAGAACACTGCCCTCTTCAATCAAACGGCCATCCTGCATAACTGCCACACGGTTGGCAATATCTTTGACAATCTGCATTTCATGCGTAATCAAGACAACGGTCAAACCTAATTTTTGGTTCAAATCTTGCAACAAGGCCAGAATCTGCTTAGTTGTCTTAGGGTCAAGGGCAGACGTTGACTCATCTGAAATCAAGATTTTTGGATCATTGGCCAAGGCACGCGCGATAGCCACACGCTGTTTTTGTCCTCCAGAAAGTTGAGAAGGGTAGTTTTCAGCGCGATCCGCCAAGCCAACCAAGTCTAACAACTTAGCTACCTTGGCTTTCTTTTCTTCCTTGCTGAGTCCAGAGTGTTTGAGGGCAAAAGCCACATTTTCCTCTGCTGTCTTTTGACTCATCAGGTTAAAGTGCTGGAAAATCATCCCGATATCCTGACGTTTACGACGCAACTGCTCTGCCGTCAAGGTCACCTTACCATCAAAAATCACATCGTCATCAATGGTAATTTTCCCTGCAGATGGTTTTTGCAAGAGGTTAATCACCCGTACAAGGGTGGATTTCCCTGCTCCAGAATATCCAACGATACCGTAGATATCCCCTTCTTGGATGTGAATGGTCACATCCTTGACCGCTGTGATGGTTCTCTTCTTTTGATGAAAGGTCACATCGATCTGATCTAACTTGATAATATCTCTACTCATAGCTTCTAATCAGCTCCTCTACTAATTCAATATGGGTGTAGTAATCGGCGATTCGCACGTTTTCATCTCCACCGTGGTCTCGGCTATTGGCATTTCCTAGACCGAAAGCCACCATTGGCACTTCCAGGGCGTCAAAGACCGTATGCATCGGTCCTGTTCCCGCTGTTGTTGGCAAGACTGATACGCCCTGTGGATAGAATTTCTTGGCCAACTCGATTACGTTGAGAATGGCTGGCGCACTCATATCGCTTCGATAGCTCATCTCTCCCAAGGTATAGTATAATTCTACCTTATCAAAGCCATTTTTGTCTAGCTGTTTCCGAATTTTTTCCAGAACATCATGCGGTTCTAGACCAGGAACCAAACGAACCTCAAGCTTAGCACTGGCTTCTGCTGGCAAAATCGTTTTAACTCCTTGCCCTTGATAACCTGACTGAATCCCTTCGATATTAAGGGCTGGCTCGAAAAAGAACCGTTTTAGAAAGGCTGCACGTTCCTCTTGTAAGAGAGGCAATTCCAAGCCATAAATGCGACTGATTTCCTCAGGATTGCGTTGGGCGTAGGCATCTACCAAGGCTAGTTCTCGTTCATTTGGCTCTTGAACATCCTCGTACAAGCCTTCTACTAAGATACGTCCATCTGCTGCACGTAGGCTACTTAGAGCCTGGATAAGATACCATGGAGCTGATTCCACGACACCACCATAACTCGAGTGGATATCCACATCAGCACTTTTTACCTTGGCATCAAAGGTTACAATTCCCTTGTTTCCGCCAGAGATTTCCAGCTGTTCCAAGGCGTTCTTTGTCCCTTGTTCCCAGACTAGCAAGTCCGCTCCACGAAGTTTGTCTGCGTGTTTCTCTAAATACTTATCTAGATCCATGGAAGCAGACTCCTCTGCTCCCTCCATGATAAAGCTGATATTGACAGGTAGGTCATCATGATGCTGCATATACTTTCTCAGAGCACTCAAACGAGCCGTGATATGGCCTTTGTCGTCATCAACCCCACGTCCATACATAAAACCATTTCGCACAGAAAGGGTAAAAGGATCCTCTGTCCACACCTGGTCGCCATCCGCTGGCACGGTGTCATAGTGATTATAGAAGATCAAGGTCTTGGCATCCGGACGCGAACTCTTGAAATGCGCCATGACAAAAGGCGCCGTATAGCTCTCATCAATCTCGACTTCAGCTCCTACACGCTTGAAAATCTCACCCAGATAGTTTGCGACTTCCTTGAGTCCAACCTGCTGGGCAAAAACTGATTTCTTGGAAATCAAGGTGCGCAAGACTTCAAAATAATGTTGGGCCACATGATCCTTCTCAAATTTTTCAATCTGCTCTTGTTCGCTAGGAAAAACCATTTTCTCTCTCTCTTTCTACTACGTACTTGCGTCCTCAGAACGACCACAAGTGCCTCTTTAAAATCAACTCTCTATACAAAAGTAAGAGGTGGAAACTCTCTCCCACCTCCCTGTGTCTTATTACCAAACTGGTTGGTCCAAACCGTCTGATGTTTCTTCGATAACTTTTTTCACTTCATCAGTGTGGTAAGCTGCGATAATTTTCTTGATGGCATCAGCCTTAGGTGATGATTCCCAATCTTTTTTCGCAACAATGATGTTGTACCATTGTTTTGAGTTTTCATCAGCTTGTTCTTTGAAAAGTGCTTTCTTGTAGTCCAATTTTGCTTCTGTAACGAAGGTATTGTTTACAACGGCAGCATCAACTGATGACAATGAACGAGCTGTTTGACTAGCGTCCAATTCAGTAATCTTCAAGTTCTTTGGATTTTCTGTGATGTTAGCAACTGTTGCAAGTGCAGTTCCAGAAACATCCAATTTGATCAAACCAGCTGATTGAAGCAAGTAAAGCGCACGGCTTTCGTTTGTTGCATCGTTTGGTACGGCGATTTCACCGTTATCTGGGATTTCTTCCACTTTGGTATACTTGTTTTCTTCCCCATTTTTACCTGAGTAAAGGCGGATTGGTGAGATGTAGGTATCTGCAATCGCTACAAGGTCTTTCCCGTTTTCTTTGTTCCAGTTGTTCAAGAAGTTGTAGTGTTGGAAAGCGTTCAAGTCTACTTCGCCATCAGCAGTTGCCTTGTTTGGTTGTGAATAGTCTGTGAACTCTGTGAATTCCAATTTAATTCCATCTTTTTCAACCAATTCTTGGATTTTATCCCAACGCGCTTCTTCAGAACCGCTACGGTTAACTGTTGCAATTTTAACAACTGTTTCGTTGTCTGCTTTCTTTTCTGAATTTCCGCAAGCTGCAAGAGCCAAACCTGCGACTGTAGCAAGCGCTGCTACACCGAGCCATTTTTTAATTTTCATGATTCTATCTCCTTTAAAAATAATACCGTAATAGTATCTCATACTTTATTTGATTTAGCAAATTGTTATTAGATAGGCAGACATATAGTTTGAAACTATATACCTAAAAATTGAGAAATCATCCGCCTTTCTCAGACTGGATGATTTCATACGACTATTTAATATCAGCTTCTGCTGGGAGATAAGTGTCTCCGAAGAACTGTTTAGACAATTTTTCAAGAGTTCCGTCTTTGTAGAGTTCTTGGATACGTTTGTCTACAAATGATTTCAACTCATCTTGACCTTTAGCAAGAAGGGGGTAAACGTAAGGTTGTTGGTCGCTTGGAAGCTCAATGACTTTCAAGTTGTCCAAACCTTGGTTTTTGATAACTGTCTCTACACCGATTTTATCAAAAATCTTGTAGTCAAACTGACCATCGCTCAAACGAGACATGATTTGTTGGAAATCAGCCTTGGTGTAGTTAAGAACCGTTGGATTGTCAGCGTGTTGTTTGTTATAATCTTCTAGCTGTTTAGCTGATGTTGTCCCTTGAACGACCTCAGTAGACTTGCCTCCGATGTCATCAAGCGACTTGATGCTGTCATCGTCTTTCTTCACAACGAGAACGTTAGGATTTTTAGCAGTTGGTGCTGCATAAAGGTACTTTTCAGCACGTTCTTTGGTATAGCTGATATTGTTCACAGCCATTTGGTAGCGATCGCTATCAAGGCCTGCAAAGACACCTGACCACTCTGTCTTTTCAAACTTGACATCGTATTTGTCAGAGTCTTTAAAGATAGCACGGACTACTTCAATCTCATAACCAGTCAACTCGCCATTTTCTTCGTAGTTGAATGGTTTTGGTGAAGCATTGGTTGCAACGATAATTTCTTTCTTGCCAGATGCTGCTTCGCTAGTTGCAGTATCTTTCTTATCTCCACCTGAGCAAGCTACTAGTACACCTGCGGCAACAAGTCCTAGAGCAGCAAGAGATGAATATTTGACGATTTTTTTCATGTCATTTCCTCCAAAATAGAATACTTTACTATCTTAACAGAAAATATTTTTTTTTGCCATTATATGATATCTATCTCGGTGATAGGTTTTTTTTATAACTGACTAAAAGACCAGACGCAAGACTGCAATCAAGACCACTCCAAAAAGAACCGTACCCACTAGATTGCGGTAGCGAAAGGCTACCCAAGCCGTTGGAAAGACTGCTAAAAAGTCCAGCCATTTGATTTGAGGAAGGCTACCAACCTTGCCAGTCACTACGCTTGAAAGGATTAAGGCAAAGATAATGGAAACAGGCAAGAACTTCAAAAACCGCTCAACGATAGCTGGCAACCCCTTGTACTTAACCAAGATGAAGGGAATCATACGGGGAACCCAAGTCACTAGTCCTGAAAAGATAACGGCTAACAAAAGATATTTACTGACCATCTAAGACCACCCCCATGGTACAACCTAGCAAGGTCGCAAACAGGACAGCTAGCGACTGAGACACCACTGTCAAGAGCAAAAAGAAGGACACCGCAACAACTGCTAGGATCCGCAGCAGATTGCGGACAGGAACCCGTCTTTGCATAATCTGAAATTGCGAAGTAAAAATCCCGATAAACATCCCAACAAGGGCAAAGTCTAAGCCAAAGACCTCAGGATTTGGAAGAAGCCCACCTAAAGCCGTCCCCGCAACTGTCCCAATAAACCAGGCTACATAACTATTGAGATTGTTCCCGTGCATCCACATGGGATGGACCTTGTCTGTATGGGCTAATTCTCCCATCAAAACCCCATAGGTCTCATCTGTCAGGAGACTGGACATGCCGATATTTTGCCAGAGACTAGTATGACGGAAATAGGTCGATGCATGCAAGCTCAGCAAAAAGAGTCGCAAGTTGATCAAAAAGACCGTCATAGCAATTGCTGCCACAGGCGCTTGTACTGCAATCAGTGCCAACATGGCAAACTGGGCGCTCCCAGCATATACAAAGAGGCTCATCAAGCCCATCTCAACAGGTGTCACATAGGGCGCGCCAATAATCCCACAAGCCAGGCCAATGCTGACATAACCAAGGGCAGTCGGCATGGCCGCCTGTACACCTTCCCAAAATCCTTTTTCTTTCATCCTTCTCCTCATATTCTCTCCAATTGAGGCTGTTCGTTATCACAGCCACAGCACGGACTATTATAACATATTCAAATAAGAGAAAAAAGTTTCGGATTCGAAACTTATTGCCAGCAAAAAGTGCTGAAGAGGGAGTATCATGGATACATAAGAAATTGATCCACTCGGATAGTATACTTATCGGTTTCTGTGTCTGTAGCATATTTATTTTCTGTTGGATAGACATCAACCCAGAGTTCCCACTGTTGTCCCTTCAATTTGACCTTGTAGCGATAACCGTCATCATAGAGGCCTACTGTATCAGTTGTCATGGACTGGTAATCTGGGAGTTCTTCCAGTTCTTTTTTTACAGTCTGGGATAAGTTATCGAGCAATGCTTGCTGCTCAGCTTTTGAGGTGACGGGAAAATAAGCCGCTACTGTTTCCAAGCGATGCGATTTTGAAAATGTAAAGGTGGCTCGACCAGTATAGCCTTTCAAAGTAATCTGCTCATAGTGATAGAAAAGGCGACCTGTTTTATAGAAATAAGGGTCTTCTGCACGCCAAGTATCACGATAGGCCATTTCCTCTTCTTCCTCCACCTCGCTAGCCTTTCCCAATCCTTCTTCAAAAGATTTAGGAGACATACCGAAAGAAATAGATTCAAACAAGACCAGTTGTGTCTTTTTGATATTCTGGCAAGCTGATAAAAGCATGAGTAAAGCTCCAAGAGCAAGCAAACTGCTGATTATTTTTGTATTTTTCATATATCTACTATACAAAAAAAGGTTAGGATTGACAAACTTTGAATTCTCCGATTACATTTTGAGATTTGTTCTCTAAATTTTGAGGAAACAAAGGATTGATCAAAAATTAGTAACAGACCGTCAAAATAAAAAAGACTGAAAAAACAGTCTCATTTATAATACTTAGCTAGTCAGTTCTTTTGTTTTTATGATTGTCAAAAACTCTAAAACAACAAGGGAATAATCTGGCCAATGCCGTTGTAAACTATATGCAGTCCAATAGGCCAATAAATGGACTTGGTCACTCTAAATAAGACTGCAAATATAAGACCTCCACCCATATAGAAGACAAAGTCTGTCAAGACCCAACCATGACTACTAATGTGCAAGATTCCAAACAAAGCAGCCGAACCGAGCACATCCAGTCCCCATTTCTTTCCTTTTTCCAGTGCAGTCATCACTAATCCACGATAAATCATGTCTTCAAAAATGGGACCTGCAATCACAGGATAAAAAAAATACATCAAAAATGCCGTAGCTCCTGTAAAAGTAGAAGCAGCATGTTGATAAGAAATTTCATTTCGAGTAGGTGGGAAAAGAAAAAAGGTGACGAAATTCCAAATAACAAAAGCAAGAAGTGCTAAAAAGGAATAGAAAAGATAAGAACCTTTAAATTTTCTACTGTTGATTTTCTGCCATTTCCCTGACCAAACCATAACAATAAAAGCAAGCAGAACCACAAGAAAATTCAATATCATATCCGACAAATAATAGGCAAAGTCAGATAGACCAGCAGCAAACTCGCTGTGTAAAACCAGACGAATGAAGAACTGGTCAGCAATAACAAGTAGAATAGCTACAAACAAGTAGTAGCGTGAGATTATCTTTTTCATCCTATTTTCTCCTATACTATGAAATAAAGAAAGCCCCTACCCAAGAAAAGGCAAGGGCTTTGAATATCAATAACGGCGACGATTAACAGTCGGAGAATTATAGGTAAAAATTGCTCTCCAGAAATTAGCAATTGACCGAGATGTTCCTATACCACCTCCTGGAATATTGCCAGTATACACAAGATCTCCTCCACTAACTACTTGTAATTCTTCCTCTGTTAACTTCATCGTTTCTTCAAATTGTAAATTCAACATATTTACACTCCTTCAATTAGTTTTATTTGTAAACCACTTCTACAACCCAGAATTTGTTCAATAACAAACAAATAAAGCCCCCAACTCCCAATACTACAAACTTGCTCTATTAGAACTGACTCAGGAATTTTTAATTTCACAACTAGTATTCTCTTTTGTTATTTACAATACTTCAAAAGCCTCTAAAACAACAAGGGAATAATCTGGCCAATGCCGTTGTAAACTATATGCAGTCCAATAGGCCAATAAATGGACTTGGTCACTCTAAATAAGACTGCAAGTATGAGGCCACCACCCATATATACGAAAAAGTCAGTCAAGACCCAACCGTGATTACTAATGTGCAAGATTCCAAACAAAGTTGCCGAACCAAGCACATCCAGTCCCCATTTCTTTCCTTTTTCCAGAGCAGTCATCACCAATCCACGATAAATCATCTCTTCAAAAATGGGACCTGCAATCACAGGATAGAAAAAATACATCAAAAATGCCGTTGCTCCTGTAAAAGTAGGAACATCCAGTTGATAAGCAATTTCATTTTTGGTAGGTGGGAAAAGATAAAATGTTACGAAATTCCAAATAACAAAAGCAAGAAGAGCTAAAAAGGAATAAAAAAGATAAGAACCCTTAAATTTTCTACTGTTGATTTTCTGCCATTTTCCTGACCAAACCATAACAATAATAGCAAGCAGAACCACAAGAAAATTCAACATCATATCCGACAAATAATAGGCAAAGTCAGATAGACCAGCAGCAAGATTGCTGTGTAAGACCAGACGAATCAAGAACTGGCCAGCAATGACAAGTAGAATGGCTATAATAAGGTAGTAGCGTGAGATTATCTTTTTCATCCTCTTTTCTCCTATACTATGAAATAAAGACAGCCCCCACCCAAGAAAAGGCAAGGGCTTTGAATATCAATAACGGCGACGATTAACAGTGGAAGAATCATGGTTAAAATTTTTCTTCCAGAAATTAGTGATTGACCAAGGTGTTCCTAGACCTCCCCAACCTCCACCACCTGGGATATTGGCAAAATACACAAGATCTCCACCGTAAACCTTCTCCAACTCCACTTCTGTTAGTTCCATTGTTTCTGCATATTGTAAATTCAACATGTTTGCTCTCCTTCAATCATTTTTATTTGTAAACCACTTCTGCGACCTAGGATTTGCTTCAAATGTCTTACAAAGACAGTATAACACGAAAACTGCCCTATTTTAAAAAATCGCATATTTGATATTTTTTCTTATAGAAATTTCATTTTTGCGATTTTGGTGGATTTGATTATTTCACTGATATAATATAGTTACCATTATGTAGGAGGACATAAAATGAAGAAAAAAATCATAACATTATTGACAATCGTTGCTGAGATTATTATCTTTTCCCATCTTTAACTAATCGATAAGGTCTTTGTATTGCTGTAAGCGTAATTCAAAAAGAGCTGTTAATTGTGGATTTTCTAATATTTGCAGAGATTGGATAAAGTGTTCAATCTCTTTTTGATTACTTCCCTTGGTCTGAAGGAAAATGCTCATCTTCTTTAAAAACTGCCACAATAATTTCTCAAAAACATCATACGGTCGCAACATCCTCTCCAACTCGGCTTCAAAGATTGGAACGTAAGAGAAAAGTTTACGCTCCATGAGCTCAGAGATGATATTGAGAAAGCCACTTTTCATATATAGTCTATTGTGTGCCAATTCTTTAAATTCCTTTGATTTTTCAAGTAAGGAGGTTGATAAAAAGATCAGATCTTGATTACTCAAAAAAGGCATAGTATTGCAAAAAATATAGAGTTCAAACCAGGTCCATGACTCGATAGCGTAGAGATAGGTGGTCAAAAACTCGCTATCCTCCTCTGCTAGCGGATAGCTTTTATCTAGTGAATGGATAGCATCTTTAATCACAATGGAGTTCAAACGACGATAGGTCTGCGCCATCTGTTCTTGCTCAACTTCCTCCAACAGTTGCTCTAAACCAGCTATATCCTGATGGGCAAAGCGATCCACAATCCTTCTACCAAATCGCATATGTGGAGATTCTTGATAGTTGTTGAGCTTGTGCCCAAACTCATCGAAGGTCATATTGATTCCTTGGATAGCTAGGATCAACTTATCCGCAGACAACATAGACTGCCCTAGTTCAAACTTGGATAGCTGTGATGCTGTCAAGCCATCACATGCTACATCTGACTGTTTGAGTTTTCTCGCCAGGCGCAATTCCTTGTAAAATTCTCCCAATGCCATTTTTTCAATCATCGTCAAACTCCCCTTAAAGATTCCCTTTACTATTCTATTCGTAAAAACTTTTCCTTTTTTAACATATTATAGAATATTTTAGCAAAAAAGCCAGCCTCAAGCTGACTCTTTATTCTATGGTATCAAAAGCGAGACTTGGTTTGGCATTGAGATCCAGGCCTGCGAAGTTTTCTTTGTTCCACTCGCTAACACTAGCATAGGCAATCATACCCGCATTGTCTCCGCAGAGGCGTAGAGGTGGAATGATAACCTTGACATCTGTGATTTCGGCTGCCAAGCGTTCTCTGAGGCCTTTATTGGCTGCCACGCCACCTGCGACAACAAGGGTTTTAACAGGATATTTTTCTAAGGCTTTCTTGGTTTTGGCCATGAGAATATCCATGACAGCTGCTTGGAAGGAAGCACACAAATCCTCTGTAGACAAGCTTTCTCCCTTTTGCTCGGCATTGTGGTGAAGATTGATAAAGGCAGACTTCAAACCTGAGAATGAAAACTCTAGATTGTCCTCCTTAATCATGGCACGAGGGAAATCATAAATATCTTGCCCCTGATGAGCTAGCTCATCAATTTCGCGACCTGCAGGATAGGTCAAGCCCATGACACGGCCGACCTTATCATAGGCCTCACCAACTGCATCGTCCCGCGTTTCCCCAACAATCTTATAATCCCCAGCCTCAGAAACATAGACCAACTCCGTGTGCCCACCGCTGACCAAGAGAGCTAGCAAGGGAAACTCCAAAGGCTCCACACTCTGAGCGGCCATGAGGTGACCAGCCATGTGGTTAACGGGAATTAGTGGAAGTCCATGTGCCCAAGCAAAGGCCTTGGCAGCTGACAAACCAACTAACAGAGCTCCAACCAAGCCCGGTCCATAGGTAACCGCAACAGCTGTCACATCGTCTTCGGTAATCCCTGCTTCTGCCAGAGCCTCCTCGATACAGGCTGTAATGACCTCTACATGGTGACGGCTGGCTACTTCAGGCACTACGCCCCCAAAACGTTTGTGACTCTCAATTTGACTCGCAATGACATTGGACAAGAGCTCATCGTCGTTTTTCAAGACGGCGACACTGGTCTCATCACAGGATGTCTCAAATGCTAAAATATATCTATCCTTCATCTATTTCTCTCTTCATGATGATGGCATCCTCGACTGGGTCATGGTAGTAGGCCTTTCGCTCAGCGATGACTGCCATCTTTTCTTTCTTGTAAAATGCTTGCGCTCGTTGATTTGACTTTCTGACTTCGAGGAAAATCTCCTTATCTGCCGGCAATTGAGCAAACAAGGCCGAGGCAATTCCCTGACCCTGATAGGCTCCTTTGACAGCGATTTGCAGGACTTCTGCTTCAAAAAGATTCTCCTGAACAGCTAAAAATCCAATCACTTCCACCCCATCATAAGCTAGAGCGTACCAAGTCTGGTCTTGGGACAGGTCTGCTTGGATTTGTTCCAGTGCCCAAGGACTGACTGGGTAAACAGTTACCATAACAGCGTAGATTGCTTGAGCCAGGTCAGGCTGTCTTTGGATTCTTTTGATTTCTATCATAGACGTTTAATGTAGGACTCACCAGACTCGGTGTGGTTCTTGAGCCAGTTTTCCTCGGCTTCAACACGTTTGAGGTAATTTGGCACGAAGTCGTGTAAGGAGTCTGCTTCCTTGTCCCATGCCCACAAAGCTAGATTAGCTGCATTTGGCAAGGTTTCCTGATAGTTAGCCTGTGGTAAACGCTCTTGGATCTGCTCCACAAAGGCTCCAACTTCTCCAACAAAGGTCACCTGTTCAGCATCCGTGACTTTTTCAAGCACTTCCGCAAAGGACAGATGTGCTTCTGCCATGACAGGTTTGGCATTTTCATAAAATCCTGCATAAACATTGTTGCGACGCGCATCCATCAGGGGAACAAGTAAGCCTTCTTGTTGGCGCGGTACCAGAGCCAAGAGGCTAGACATACCAACCAACTCAATGTTCAGGGTATGAGCCAAGGTCTTGGCAGTTGCTACCGCAATTCGCAAACCTGTGTAGCTACCTGGTCCTTCCGCCACCACGATTCGATCCAAATCCTTAGGCGTCCAGTCCAAACTGGCCATCAAAAAATCGATGGCAGGCATGAGGGTAATACTGTGATTTTTCTTGATATTAATCGTCGTCTCGGCAAGAACCTGCTTATCCTCTAAAATGGCTAGAGAAAGAGCCTTGCTGGACGTATCAAAAGCTAATACTTTCATAACACATTCCTATCTTTTTGTCTGTTTACTATTATACTACAAAAGCTGACACATGGGAATTTTCTTTGTTTTGAAACAAAAGGGCCTGCCACTTAGACAAGCAATTCTACACAGAAAATTCAAAAAAGTTGTAGCTTTTTTGAATAGAAAAGTGAACAAGGAAATTGAAAGGTTCTTCGTAGGAAGTTTAGATAAGTCATATATGTTTCAACTCGATTTTCGATACGAAAGAACATCGTCGTAACAATAAAGATAGCACCTAAAAATAGAAAAAATCCATCCCATCTATCAAGACGAAGTGGATTTTCTGTTTATCTAGAGAAATAATTGACTTTAAGCGTTTAAACCAAAGTAGAAAACGAGCCAGACAACATAGGTGACCAGGAGGAGAAAAATTGAATAGAGCGTCACAAAAGCAAGCTTCCAAAGGAACTTTGTTTTGCGGTGTTCCAGATGCACAAACAGGGCATTCCCCCCATAAACACAAGCTACAAAGACTACAAACATCAAGAGGCGAACCCCTACTGCAAATTCAAACAAACTAAACATTCTTGATCCTCCTTTTGGTATTCCTATTTTTATATAAACTGTTGACAGTATCGGTCTATCAATGTTAAAATGTAATTCAACATTGGTAGGAAAATCAGGTTGAGTCGCTGACTCTTCGGGTTGCAGTGCTATCCCTGAAACTTTGGTTTCTAAAGAACTGAAATTGCGATTGAACAATTCGCCCCCAGTGTTTGACGGCTCTTGACTTCGGTCAGGAGCTTTTTGATGCTTTTAAAGTTGATTCCCTCAGTAAGTTATAGTAAAATATAAATATTGAGAGGATAACGTAGGGCGACTGGTAACAGAGCGTTCAAAGGTACCAACTTCTGGTACGGGTGTGGGACTGCCTTCAGCTTTGAGCTGTAAAGACCCCTGACTACCATTGGTCCTCTCTTTTTGCTTACTCTTAGATTAAGGGCTTTTCTTTGCCTCTTTAGTAAACACTCCACTCCATGCTATTTCTACATCGTTATACTTATAGATTGACTTCTTAGCCTCATAGATGATAGAATTAAGTAAAGGCTGAGATCGAGTTTGATTTGGTGACAAGTCATTCAAAGGTTGCGATGCATTCGCTTCAGGTAGAGGTGCTGCCATCTGGACTGCTCCAGGAAAATCCCCGAGTTTTGTCTCAGCCTTTTTATTTGCTCTTGAGATTTCTCAAGAGCTTTTTCTTTTTTCAAAGATATCATTCTGCCCCAACCATCTACACCAACGATTAATGAAACTAAAACTGTATTCTTCCTTAAATCTACTATCTCTTTAGATTCCCCCTTTAATTATAACACCTAAACGCTCTCCGACCAAATCCTACCTGTCTTTTTGCTCCTCCTTTCCCTCCCGACTTTCTCCATTTCCGTCTTTTACTAATTTTTCATTTTGTGGTATAATTGAAATAATTGTAACGAATCAAGGTCAATCTAGACACAAAATGGAATGAAATCAAGCAAATCTCTGCTAAAAGTTTGGAATAAGCTGACCTGTAAATAGAAAGGAACTATATGATTTACAAAGTTTTTTATCAAGAAACAAAAGAACGTAGCCCACGTCGTGAAACAACACGCTCACTTTACCTAGACATCGATGCCAACTCAGAACTTGAGGGCCGTATCGCTGCTCGCCAACTTGTCGAAGAAAACCGCCCAGAGTACAACATCGAATTCATCGAACTCTTGTCTGACAAATTGCTAGATTACGAAAAAGAAACTGGCGCTTTCGAGATTACGGAGTTCTAATATGGCCTACACTCTTAAACCTGAAGAAGTCGGCGTTTTTGCCATCGGTGGTCTGGGAGAAATCGGGAAAAACACTTACGGAATTGAATACCAAGACGAGATTATCATCGTCGATGCTGGGATTAAATTCCCAGAAGATGACTTGCTGGGTATCGACTACGTTATCCCTGACTACTCTTACATCGTGGACAATATCGACCGCGTCAAGGCTGTCTTGATCACACACGGACACGAGGACCACATCGGTGGGATTCCCTTCCTGCTCAAGCAAGCAAATGTCCCTATCTACGCTGGGCCACTTGCCTTGGCTTTGATCCGTGGAAAACTCGAAGAACACGGTCTCTTACGCAACGCCAAACTTTACGAAATCAACCACAATACTGAGTTGACCTTTAAAAATCTCAAGGCAACTTTCTTTAGAACCACTCACTCTATTCCAGAACCTTTGGGAATTGTCATTCATACTCCTCAAGGGAAAATCGTCTGTACGGGTGACTTTAAGTTTGACTTTACTCCAGTTGGGGAACCTGCGGACTTGCACCGGATGGCAGCCCTTGGTGAAGAAGGCGTACTCTGCCTCCTCTCTGACTCGACAAATGCAGAAGTGCCAACCTTTACCAACTCTGAAAAGGTCGTTGGTCAGTCCATCATGAAGATTATCCAAGGCATTGAAGGACGCATCATCTTCGCATCCTTTGCCTCAAATATCTTCCGTCTCCAGCAAGCAACGGATGCTGCAGTTAAGACTGGACGCAAGATTGCTGTCTTTGGACGTTCGATGGAAAAGGCCATTGTCAACGGTATCGAGCTTGGCTACATCAAAGCTCCTAAGGGAACCTTTATCGAGCCAAATGAAATCAAAGACTATCCTGCAGGCGAGGTTCTGATCCTCTGTACAGGTAGTCAAGGCGAGCCAATGGCAGCCCTCTCTCGTATCGCTAACGGAACCCACCGTCAAGTGCAACTCCAACCCGGCGATACCGTTATCTTCTCTTCAAGTCCAATCCCTGGAAATACTACTAGCGTCAACAAGTTGATTAACATTATCTCAGAAGCTGGTGTCGAAGTCATCCACGGAAAGATTAACAATATCCACACCTCTGGACACGGTGGTCAGCAAGAGCAAAAACTCATGCTCCGCTTGATCAAGCCAAAATACTTCATGCCTGTCCATGGTGAATACCGCATGCAAAAAGTCCACGCTGGACTAGCGGTGGATACGGGTGTCGAGAAGGACAATATCTTTATCATGAGCAATGGTGATGTCCTTGCCCTTACTGCAGATTCTGCTCGTATCGCTGGGCATTTCAACGCCCAAGACATCTATGTTGATGGAAATCGTATCGGTGAAATCGGTGCAGCCGTCCTCAAAGATCGTAGAGATCTATCTGAAGATGGTGTCGTTCTAGCAGTCGCAACTGTTGACTTCAAGTCTAAAATGATCTTGTCTGGTCCAGATATTCTCAGCCGCGGCTTTGTCTACATGAGAGAATCTGGAGACTTGATTCGCCAAAGCCAGCGCATCCTCTTCAATGCCATTCGTATCGCACTGAAGAACAAAGATGCTAGCGTGCAATCTGTCAATGGCGCCATTGTCAACGCCATTCGTCCTTTCCTCTATGAAAATACCGAACGTGAACCGATTATTATCCCTATGATCCTCACACCAGATGAAGAATAATACTCTTTGAAAATCAAATTCAAACCACGTCAGCTTCGCCTTGTCGTACTCAAGTACAGCCTTCGGCTAACTTTCTAGTTTGCTCTTTGATTTTCATTGAGTACAAGTCAAAAAAACAGCCCCATCTTCGGAGCTGTTTTTCTATGCTTTCTTTTCTTGATTCTTAGAAATACTACGATTTTTACCTTCCAGATACACCATCAAAATAGAAATATCTGCTGGATTTACTCCCGAAATACGGCTAGCTTGGCCGATGGTTTCTGGATTGATGAGTTTGAACTTCTGACGGGCTTCTGTCGCAATCGAGTCAATATCATCCCAGTCGATGTTAGCTGGAATGCGTTTTTCTTCCATGCGTTTCATCTTAGCAACCTGATCCATGGCTTTGGAAATGTAGCCTTCGTACTTGATTTCTGTTTCAATCAATTCGATAATCTTGTCATCTAACTCTTCAGCAGCAGGTCCGATAAAGGCCACCACATCTTGGTAAGACACTTCTGGGCGACGAAGGAATTCCTTGGCTGTCACCGCATCTGTCAATGGCTTGAAGCCCATCTCCTCAACCTTAGCATTTGTTTCCTTGACTGGCTTGAGTTTGATACTGTCTAAACGCTTCATTTCATTTTTAAATTGATTTTTCTTGATTTCAAAACGAGCCCAACGTTCATCGTCAACAAGCCCAATCTCGCGCCCCATCTCAGTCAAACGCATATCGGCATTGTCATGACGGAGAATGAGACGGTATTCTGCACGACTGGTCAAGAGACGGTAAGGTTCAATGGTGCCCTTGGTCACCAAGTCGTCAATCATGACCCCGATATAACCGTCACTGCGCTTCAAAATCAATTCAGGCTTGCCTTGGATTTTCAGAGCCGCATTAATACCCGCGATAATCCCTTGGCCAGCAGCTTCTTCGTAACCAGATGTACCATTTGTCTGACCAGCTGTGAAAAGTCCTGAGATTTTCTTGGTTTCTAGTGTCGCACGCAACTGATGAGGCAAGACCATGTCATACTCAATGGCATAACCAGTTCGCATCATCTCAGCATTTTCCAAACCTTTGATGGAATGAACCAAGTCACGTTGGACATCCTCAGGCAGACTGGTTGAAAGTCCTTGGACATAAACTTCCTCTGTATTGCGCCCTTCTGGCTCTAGGAAGAGTTGGTGGCGTTCCTTGTCCGCAAAGCGTACAATCTTGTCCTCAATCGATGGACAGTAACGAGGCCCAACTCCCTTGACCACACCTGTGAACATAGGCGCACGGTGGAGGTTGTTTTGGATAATCTCATGACTGGTACCGTTGGTGTAGGTCAACCAGCATGGCACCTGGTCCTTGACATAGTCCTCATCACGTGAAGTGTAGGAGAAGTGATTTGGCGCTTCATCTCCTGGCTGAATCTCTGTCACATCGTAATTGATAGAGGAAGCCTTGACACGTGGAGGCGTTCCTGTCTTGAAACGACCAATTTCGAGTCCCAGTTCCTTGAGATTGTCAGCAAGGTTAATCGAAGCCAGACTGTGGTTAGGACCTGACGAATACTTGAGGTCTCCGATGATGATTTCCCCACGGAGTGCAGTCCCTGTCGTCACGATAACAGCCTTAGCAGCATATTCTTGATGGGTCGCTGTACGAACACCGACAACCTTGCCATCTTCCACCAAAATCTCATCAATCATGGTTTGACGAAGGGTCAGATTTTCTTGATTTTCAACTGTCTTGCGCATCTCCTTAGAGTAAAGCTCCTTGTCAGCCTGCGCACGAAGGGCACGGACAGCTGGACCTTTCCCAGTGTTGAGCATCTTCATCTGGATGTAGGTCTTGTCAATGGTTTTAGCCATTTCACCACCAAGGGCATCCACTTCACGCACGACAATCCCCTTGGCAGAGCCACCGATAGAAGGATTACAAGGCATGAAAGCCAGCATTTCAATGTTGATGGTCGCAAGCAATACCTTGCAGCCCATACGGCTAGCAGCTAGAGATGCCTCCACCCCAGCGTGCCCCGCACCGATTACAATAATATCGTATTCTTCCGTAAAATTATAAGTCATTTCTTAACCTTTCAAAAATTTCTCGCAAATAAGGAACTAACTTCTCCTCCTCTAGAGCTTGATCCAAAGTAACCCATTTAAAGTGTGTATGCTCTTCAGGATCTAATCTGATAATTGGCTTCTCCCCAACCCACTCTGCTTTATAAACTAAGCGAGTAAAAACCTTATCCTTAGAGGTATCCAGTTGACTATCTTCGTGAAGAAGCTTGAGCGAACTGCTATCTAGCCTAACTCCCGCTTCTTCAATGCATTCTCTAAGAGCACCATCTCGCGGAAGTTCACCCTTTTCAACCCCGCCGCCAGGAATATCCCAGTAAGTTGGATAAACGTTGGGTTCTCCTCTTTTAATTTCCGAACGCTGAATGAGTAAATAATCACCACCACTATGAACAAGTACATGGGCAATAAGCTTAACCATCATTTTCTCTCCTATTCCTCAAGATGAATGTGTCTTAGTTGACCGTCCCAATCTGGTAGAGCTGTTTTTAAAAAGGCTGGAACTAGCTGGATATTCTGGAGTTCATCCAAGTCAATCCACTCACAAGGCTGCATTTTTTCGTCTTCCTGCATGGTCAATGGAGCTTCTTCAAGCAAATTCACCCGGTAATGAAACTCGATGTTGTGATAGGAAACACCGTCCTGTTCAAAACGATTTTCAACTACGAAAGCTAGCTGTCCAGCTTGAGCTTTTACACCCAGTTCTTCCCTCACTTCACGGACTACCGCGTCTTCCGTGCTTTCATTGACTTGAATCGCACCGCCGATAGTGTAATACTTACCCTTATCTTTGGTAACTAGGAGCTTGCCATTTTGGAGAATCAAGGCTGCCGCTCGAACACCAAAAACAGTATTTTCCACTTTTGTCCGAAAGTCTTGTTGAGTCATTTTTGTCCTTTCCTTTAAACGACACAAAAACAGTCAAAACTCCAAAGAAGTGCAGGACAAAAAAGCCTGCAACATCCATGAGCTTTGACCATCATTTCTATTGCTTTTATTATTGTAGCAAATTGAGAAAATTTGTCAATCTAAATGTACTGACAAACTTGTCCATCGCGGTAGGCATTGTCAATCAAACCGCCACCTAGACACTCTTCGCCATCGTAAAAGACAACTGCCTGACCTGGTGTGATGGCGCGTTGCGGTTCTGCAAAGATAACCTCTGCCTTGTCTCCTTTGACATGGACGGTCACCTTAGAATCAGGCTGACGGTAGCGGAATTTTGCTGTGCATTCTAGTGTAAATTCCTCTGGCATCTCACGAGTAAAGTGGACTTGGCTAGCCTCTAGGCTGGTTGACATGAGCGAATCATGGTAAAAACCTTGGCCTACATAGAGAATATTCTTGCTCAGGTCTTTTCCGACAACGAACCACGGCGCGTTGTCACCACCGTGTTGGCCACCGATACCGAGTCCGCCACGCTGACCAATCGTATAATACATAAGTCCTGCATGCTCGCCCATATCGCGACCATCCACAGTCATCATGCGACCAGGCTGAGCTGGCAGGTAGTTGCTGAGAAAGTTTTTAAAGTTCTTTTCTCCGATAAAGCAAATTCCTGTCGAGTCTTTCTTCTTAGCAGTCGCAAGTCCTGCTTCTTCTGCGAGTCTGCGAACTTCAGGCTTTTCCAAATGTCCCAGTGGGAACATGGTTTTTTGGAGTTGTTCTTGCGAAAGTTGACTGAGGAAATAGGTCTGGTCCTTGCCATTGTCCACGCCACGAAGCATGTGAACAATGCCATCCTCATCACGCGCCACTCGAGCATAATGCCCCGTCGCTACATAGTCTGCACCCAAGGTCATGGCATAGTCCAAAAAGGCCTTGAACTTGATTTCCTTGTTGCACATAACATCTGGATTTGGCGTGCGCCCTGCACGGTATTCCGCTAGGAAATACTCAAAAACGCGGTCCCAGTACTCTTTTTCAAAATTGACAGAGTAGTAAGGAATGCCGATCTGGTCTGCCACCGCAGCCACATCCTTGTAATCTTCGGTCGCCGTACAAACGCCGTTTTCATCTGTGTCATCCCAGTTCTTCATGAAGATACCGATCACATCGTAGCCCTGCTCCTTGAGTAAGAGAGCCGTCACCGACGAATCAACACCACCACTCATCCCCACAACAACACGTGTTTTAGAGTTATCACTCATGGTAAGTCTCCCATCTATTCGTTTATTCATACCCTCAAAATTCTATTTACTAAGACTTTCAATAGAACTTCTTCGAGTATAGTCTTTTCGTTTGCTTTTAGGAGTAAAATGGTCTGGGAGACCATTTTAGCCTATCATCTTAAAATGAAAATATGATAGGCAACGAGTCGCAGGCATAACTCGAGTTCGCTCAATCAGTCTGGGAGACTGATTGAGGTTATAAATCAGACAAGCTCAGCTTGCATCTCATTGCGAGTTAACGACGTAATAAAAGATAAACGAAATGACTAATTCACGATTGAAGGTCGTGTGTGCTTTAACGATTGAAGGTCGCTTGAGCAGTATTCATTATAACACGCTTGGTTGGAGAAGACAAGAAAGAGGCTGATAAATCATCTCAACCTCTCTTTCTTCCTTTGCAAACGAATCAATTTTCCCCTTTAAGTTCTTTCTTCGCTTGTTCTATCTGGTATTTCACTTGCTCAAAGCCAGTTCCTCCTAAGGAATTCCGTCTCTGAACAGCGGTTTCTGGACGCAAGTAGATATAAATATCCTCTTCAATCAAGGAGTGGTAGACTTGCAACTCCTTCAAATCCCAATCTTGGATATTTTTACCATGCTTGATAGAGTCTAGAACCAATTTTCCTACAATTTCATGCGCTTCTCTAAAGGGGAGGCCTTTTTCAGCCAAATAATCTGCCAGTTCGGTCGCATTCGAAAAATCATTCTCTGTAGATTGCTGCATTTTGGCTTTATTAACCTGCATGCTCGATAGCATACCTGCCAACACATCCAGAGAATTCAAAATCGTTTCTACTGTATCAAACATGCCTTCCTTGTCCTCTTGCAAATCCTTATTATAGGCCAGAGGCAAAGACTTCATGACAGTCAATAGCCCAAGTAAGTGCCCGTAAACTCGTCCTGTCTTCCCTCGAATCAATTCGGCCATATCAGGATTTTTCTTCTGGGGCATGATAGACGAACCCGTTGAAAAGCTATCAGACAAGCTAATGTACTGATACTCAAAACTGCACCAATTGATGATTTCCTCACAAAAACGGCTCATATGCATCATCAAAATGCTGGCATTTGACAGAAATTCTAAGATAAAATCACGGTCACTCACTGCGTCCAAGGAATTGGTATAGGGTTGTTGGAAGCCCAATAAATCACTCGATAATTGACGATTGATTGGAAATGTTGTCCCCGCCAAAGCAGCCGCACCCAGGGGAGACAGGTCCGTATGTTTCAAGTTAAATGCAAAACGCTCGCTGTCCCTTTGAAACATATTGTAATAAGCCATGAGATGGTGGGCAAAACTAATCGGTTGGGCGTGCTGCAAATGGGTATAGCCTGGCATGATGGTTTCCACATGTTTTTCAGCCAAATCCAGCAAAACACTGTTCAGATTCGCCAACTTATCCAAGACATGCCCAAGCTGCTCCTTTAGATATAAGTGCATATCCGTTGCGACTTGGTCATTCCGAGAACGGGCCGTGTGTAGTTTCCCAGCCAGAGGACCGATTTTCTCTGTCAGCAACACTTCCATATTCATATGAATATCTTCATTTGCAATATCAAAATGAAGCTCTCCCGCCTCTAAATCTCGCAACAAAGCTTGCAGACCATCTTGGATCTGCTCTGCCTCTTCCAAACTTAAAATACCAGTCTGTCCTAGCATTTGAACATGAGCTAGGGAACCCATCAAATCAAATTTTGCCAGCTGGTGGTCAAAGGAAATACTCGCACCGAACTGTTCTACCCACTCTTCCACAGTGCCTTCAAATCGACCACCCCATAATTTTGTATTTTTCGACATATCCTGTCGTCCCTTTCTATCGCGTCACTACTCAACATTTTTCTGAACTTCTGAATAAACCTTAGTCGGAAGCCCCCAAAGCTTGATAAATCCAACAGCCGCATCTTGGTCAAAAGTATCCGCACTAGTATAAGTCGCCAAATTTTCATCGTAAAGAGAATTTGGAGATTGCCGCGCCACTACCTGGGCGTTTCCCTTGTAAAGTTTAACTTTTGCAGTTCCATTGACAACTTTCTGTGTCTCCTTGATATAGGCAATCAAAGCCTGAGTTGCTGGGCTAAACCACAAGGCATTATAGATGAGATTGGACAACTCATTTTCGATAATAGGTTTGAAATGAGCCACTTCTCTCACAAGAGTCAAGTCTTCAATCTCCTTATGAGCTGCCAATAAAGTCACAGCACCTGGGCACTCATAAATCTCTCTTGACTTAATACCAACTAGGCGATTTTCCACATGGTCAATACGACCAACACCGTGTTTACCCGCAATTTCATTTAGCTTTTGAATCAAAGCCGCCACTTTCATCTTCTCACCATTGAGGGAGATGGGCACCCCGCAGCTAAACTCAATGTCAATAAATTCAGGACTGTCTGGCGCCTCTTCTGGCGAAGATGTGATTCCAAATGCTTCTTCTGGCGCTTGGTTCCAAGGGTTTTCCAAAACACCACATTCATTTGCACGTCCCCAAAGATTTTGATCGACAGAGTAAGGATTGTCAAGGTCAGCTGGAACTGGGACGCCGTTTTCTTTGGCATATTGGATTTCTTCTTCACGAGACCATTTCCACTCACGAACAGGCGCAACTACCTTTAGATTGGGATCCAAAGCTGCAATAGAGACTTCAAACCGAACTTGGTCGTTTCCCTTGCCTGTACAACCATGGGCAATTGTGGTTGCCCCCGTCTGATGAGCTATTTCAACGAGTTTTTTTGAAATAAGAGGGCGACTCAGAGCAGATACCAAGGGATACTTCTGTTCGTAGTAAGCATGTGCCTGAAGAGCCACTAAAACATAGTCATTAGCAAATTCTTCCTTAACATCAATGACATAAGACTCAACAGCCCCAACCTTGAGAGCTTTATCGTGGATGAACTCCAAATCTTTTCCTTCACCCACATCCATACAAACAGCGATTACATCATAGTCTTTTTTTAACCATGTAATAGCAACTGATGTATCCAATCCACCTGAATAGGCTAAAATAACTTTTTCCTTACTCATTCCTCTTCCTTCTTTCTATTTTTCGATAGAGGCTTTAAAAGCATCGTCAATCAATTTGTCCAACTCCCCAGAATCCTTCAATTTCTGGATGGTTTTGTCAACCGCTTCTTTTAATTCTTTACTGTCTTTTTTCATCGCAACAGCGTAGGAATCTTCTTTATCATTGTCAAAATCAATCTCAGCGATGGCTAGGTCTGAATTATTCTCTACAAATCCTTTCGCCACTGGTTCCTCAAAGATAACCGCATCCAGTTGCCCTGATTTCAAATCTGTTATCAAATTTCCATTTTTAGGAAGTGAAACGAGAGAAGAATCCTGCAAGGTTTCTTTGGCCAGAGTTTCCTGGATAGAACCTTTCTGCGCTCCCACCTTTTTCTGGGCCAAATCCTTGACTGATTGGTAATTCGTTAATTCAGATTTTCTTACGATAACCTTATTTTTCGAAGTGTAGTAGGGAATTGAAAAGTCGTAAACTTGACTTCTCTCTTCTGTTTTAGAAACACCTGATATGGCAAGATCGGCCTTACCTGAATCAAGACTAGCCAGTACATTATCAAAACTCATTGGAGAGAACTCCACTTCTACACCTAGTTCCTTTGCGATGGCTTTGGCTAGTTCAACATCTGAACCTACAATCTGATTTTTCCCATCAACCAATTTCTGGTATTCAAATGGAGCAAACTCTGGATTTAGGGCCACCACCAATTTTCCTTTAGCCTTAATGGCTTCAACACCTTGGGATTGAGTGTTACTACAAGCAAATAATAAGGGAAACATAAGCAAACCAAACATCGTCATCAACACCTTCTTCACTTTATTCATAGAAGAGCCTCCTTTTATTTTTATACTTTATTATTGTATAAATAATACTCTTCTCATTCTCGTTTGTCAAGGAAAAACTGTATTTTATTTCATTTAAATCAAGAAAAAGCTTATTATATGATATATTTTTACACATAATAAGCTTATTTATACTATTTAATTTTTTAAAAATACAATTATCCAATTACAAGTAAGATGAAGAGATCAACGAACTCTCCACATTCTCTTTCACAATTCAATAACTCGATGGCACTGTTCGGCCACATAGGCATCGTGGGTAACGATAATGACCGTTTTCCCTTCCTTGTTCATATCTAAGAGAAAGTTCAAAACCAAATCTCGATTTTCAGGATCTAGAGAACCGGTTGGTTCATCTGCTAAAAGGAGCTGGCTGGGTTTTAAAATGGCTCTAGCAACTGCGATTCGCTGCTGTTCCCCTCCAGATAACTCTGAAACCTTTTGATGTAGAATTGATGGCAACCCCACTCTCTCTAAAATTTCTTCTATCTTTTTGACTTTGTCCTTCTTGGATAATTTTACATACTTTAGAGCGAGCATGAGATTATACTCTACCGTTTCATTATCAATCAGAGCAAAGTTTTGAAACAGATAGGAGATATGTTCGCGGATAATCGCTTGCGACTTAACAGAATTGACAGGTACATTTTGCTGACCGAAAATTTCATAATGTCCACTGTAATCGCCATCTATCAAACCCAAGAGATTTAACAAGGTTGACTTGCCACTGCCACTTTTTCCAACAATGGCAACTAAATCTCCTTGGTTAATTTTTAGAGATAAGTTCTCCAAAATAACTTTTTTCCCAATGGTTTTCGTAACATTTTCCAACTTTATCATAAGTGATCCCCTTTCAATAACTGCACTACATTTCGTTTTTCCATCTTAGAACCCAAGAAAAGCACAAACAGGATATCTAAGCCTGTAAATCCTGCAAAAAGTAGGAGCGGGAAAAGTGCCTGTGTAAAGAATAGCAAAATCATAAAAGGAAGGCTATAAACAGCTAATAGAAGACCCAGCAAGGAGCGATACCGATCTATCAATTTCCAGCCCATAAACTTCTTGGTGATAATGTCTGTTCGCTTCAATAAGAAAGTTGTTACTAATAAGAAGTAGGAAATCATCATACTAAGAAGACCAACCAAAGCAAAGAGTATATTGAAATTCCGAACAGCATCTCGATAAGAATCTACTTTATCTTGTTGAATGACTTGAATAGATGAAAATTTTAAATAATTCCCATCTGATAATTTCTCAACTAACGCTGTTACCTCTTTTTGATGTTGAGCCGTATTTTCGATTTTAATCGGGTTATTTAAACCTGTTGTAGACAGGGAGGCTTTTTCATCCCACATCATATCGGAATCATTGACCAAGCTAATAATTGGATTGTAGAGATTTTCCTTTCGCTTTTCGTTATAGGGGAAGAATGACCAATCACCTTCATAGTAAGCAATCTCGATATCCATCTCCTCTATCGTTCGTTTTTGCTGCTCTTCATACTTCATCGAAAGATAGGCAATTAATTTCCCCAAGAGCTGATTTTTATCTTCTTCACCTTTCGTACTTGCTGGCATCAAAATAACTTTTTTTGCGCCGGTATCTGGTAACTTGAATCCCTGACTTTCTAAAAAATGACGGTTGGCATAGTAAACAGTTAGCATATCAGCCAGTTGATACCGCTGCACTTGTTCTGCAGTGGCAAAATTTTTTATAGGCAGGTTGCTAGTTTGCACATAGCCCGCCTGCGTTTTTTCTACCAAATCCTGATAAAATCGATAGAAATAATCCACTGCTTGCCCTGAGCCTGCCAACTGCTCTTGCCACAGGTTATCATTGAGTTGGAAAGTTTCCAAGGTCAGATAATTTCCTTGACTGATCCACTGTTTCTGGTAATCCAACTCTTTGTTTTCTTGCTCCAAACTTTTTCCTACCCCAACTAGCAAGACTGTCAGTAAAATGGTAGTTCCAATTTTCATCAAATAATTAAAGAGTAAACCAAATTTAAAAGATGAAAAACTTTTCAGCAGAGAGCTGATTGTCATTTTTTGGATCAAGAGATAGGTCAACCAACTGATAAAGAGATAAAGCTGCAAAAGCAAAAAATGAGACAACCACAGCATAGGGAACAAATCTTTCGGCTTATAATCAAGCAAGAAAAACACCCCTAGATTAATCACAAGCGCCCCACCTAGGAGGAGGTAGAGGTTGCCTTTCACAACATCAGCTAAAACAGCCCGATCTTGAAAACCAAGTAATTTTTGTACCCCAACTCTTTTCATCTCCATCATTGGCTGATACACTGTTACTAAGACAAGAAGCAAAATAGCCAAGACAAAAATAATAGCAGATAAGAGCAAATCTCGATTTAAGACTTCCACTGCACTTTTGTAGGTTGGCTCTAGCAAGGTAGTCTGGTCAGTCTTGAAAAAATCACTCCACTTCTGTAAAATCTGATCTCTATCCATCTCTTGAGCCGAACTAATCGTGTAGCGACCATTTAAACTACGAGATGTATCCTTGATGTAGGCTTGAAAAGTCATAAGCTGAATAGGCTTGGCTTTTAGAAAGGTCGGAATCGTACCAAGTTTATTGGAAATTTCTTTATTACTGTAGACTCCTTCACCATCTGTGGTAAAACCAAGGGAAGAAATCCCAAACTCTTGGTAGGGGAAGGTATCTTTATCAAAAACACCAGACTTGATTACCTCATCACCACTGTCTGTTTTGATGATGGATACTTTGTATTCCTTTGATACATACTCAAAAAATCGAAGAACAGATTCTGCAGGTTCATTGACATCTTTCAAGTATACATCCAAAGAACTCGCTGTCTTTCCCATTTCCTGAATCCGAACTACTTCTCGTGTATAGTTTACATTAAAAACAAAGAAAGTGGTACACAGAAGCAGTAGTAACATACAGAAATTACTGATTTTTTTCATAAAGATACCTCCAATAAAGTTCTCCCTCTCCTAATAGGAGAGGGAAAATTTCACTTAAAATCCATAGAAATATTCTAATCCTGTTGGCGGAATTTTAGTAAGGGAAGCTTGTGCCCAAACCCTAGGACCCTGACGATCCTTAGAGATTCTACCTCCATGTCGGACAGTTGCTGTATGAGAGCGAGTAGAATGTAAATAATCAGAATATCCAAAAGTTCCTGTCCAACCTACTCCATAGTTCCATTGACCACCATCTACCCATACTGCTAAAGCATTTGTCGTAGCAAGCAGACCACATGCCATTACGGTTGCGACACCAATTTTTACTAATTTTTTCATGATATTTTCCTCACATCTTATATCTTGAACTGTTTCACAGAAACAGATGAATTGGTTCATTTGTAAACATTGAAGTCCATTGGACTCACCTTCCTTTCGTTTTACTTAATCAAAATTTTATAAGAGCCATCCCCAAGGGAAGAAAATAACCATCCATAACATAAATAACAACAGACGATATACTTTTTTATACATTTGATACCCCCTTAGTACTTCATCATCTTGATTATAAAATACAATATACCTTGTCGTAAAATTTGTTAACCTTTTTCACAAATTTATTTTAGATTTCTTTTTTACTTTTTATATTACTATGATACAATATTTTTAATCAGTTTCAATTTATTGTTAACTTTTTTCACAAATAAGGAGGGAATCATGCGCTACGATTTTGGAAATGTTTATAAAGAAATCCGTGAGTCAAAAGGATTGACTCAAGAAGAGGTCTGTGGGGGTGTTCTCTCAAGAACCAGCCTATCAAAAATAGAAAGTGGCAAGACAACTCCAAAATATGAGAATATGGAATTTCTTCTCCAGCAAATTAATATGAGTTTTGAAGAGTTTGAATATATTTGCCATCTCTACCACCCAAGTGAACGATCAACTATCATGCAGACTTTTCTAAAAATGGCTTCTATTAGTGGTACGAGCGACTTAAGTAAATTACTCAAAAAATGCCAACATTATCTAAAAACACATCATGATTTTCCCATCCAGCAGTTGCAAGATATGCTCGAAATCGTTATCTACATCCGTGAAAATGGGATAGAAAAATTGTCAAGTAAGGTTGACAACATTGTAAACAGATTATGGGATAAGATTGAGAAACAAGATACTTGGTATGAGAGTGACCTCAAAGTCCTTAATACCATTCTCTTTGCTTTTCCTATGGAGTATATTCATCAGATTACCGAAAAAATTCTCGAACGACTAGAGGTTTATAAACACTATAGTCCTGTCTTTCAGCTTCGTATGATGTTGCTTCTGAATCTCTCAACTCTTTATCTTTACAATGGTGATAAGTTGCTTTGCAAACAGCTTTGCTACACTCTCTTAGAGGAGGCAAAAGCAAGCAAACAGTACGATACACTTGCGTTTTCCTATATTCGTATCGGCATTTGTGCTAATGATGCTCAGTTGATACAGAATGGACTCTCCTTAGCTAAACTAGTAGAAGATGAACACTTACTAACAGAGCTAGAGCGAGAAGTTAACATCTTTGTAAACAAAAAAGAGCCCTAAAGGACTCTTGTATTCTTAATACCAACCGTTGTTAAGCCAGAAGTTCTTGGCAGCTGTCCATGAACCGTAACGTCCTGCAACGTAGGCATCTGCTACACGTTCTTGGTTTTCAGCTGAGTAGTCACCGTTCAAGTATGAATCTGTCAATTGGTAACGTCCGATGTAACGTCCGTTTGTAGCTGTGTAACTACCACCTGATTCTTTTTGAGCGATCCATTCTTTGGCTTCTGCTTCAGAACCACTTACAGTAGAAGCTGCTGCAGTGTTGCTTTCTGCTGCTGGAGTTGCAGGTGCAGCTGGGGCTTCATAAGTTGTTGTTGCTGCTGGAGCTTCTTCAACTGTTTCTGTAGCTACTGGAGCTGTTTCTTCCGTTGTTGCTGCTGGAGCTGCAGTAGAAGCTGTTCCTTCAATAACCAAAACTTGGTCAACATAGATAAGATGAATATCTTTGATGTTGTTTTTTGCCGCCAATTTTTCAACAGTTGTGTTGTACTTCTCAGCGATTTCTGAAAGAGTATCACCTGATTTAACTGTGTAAGTTACAGTTTCTTGTGCAGATGCAAGAGCTGGAGCAAAGAAAGCAAGGAAAGTTGCTGCTCCTGCAAGAGTTAATTTGATTTTTTTAGTTGTTAATGTCATTTCTAAAAATTCTCCTTTTTACTATGCTTCTATCATACCGTTTGAATATTACCGTTTCTTGACGGTTTCGTGTAGAAATATTACAAAAATATTTTATATTTACTGAAACATTGATATTTTTGTCATAAAAGACAAGATTTTATACTATTTTTATCCATTTTTTCAGTTTTATAAGGGAAATAAGCACAGAACTTCATTCTTTGATATAATAGAAACAAGAATCTTTGTAAGGGGAAACAGATGCACTCACTTCGTTTTCAATCTGTCTTTGATATTATCGGCCCTGTCATGATTGGCCCATCAAGTAGCCATACAGCTGGTGCGGTTCGTATCGGAAAAATCGTGTCTTCTATCTTTGGTGATAGACCGACAGAGGTGGAATTCCAATTATTTAATTCATTTGCCAAGACCTACCGTGGCCATGGAACTGACCTTGCTCTCGTTGCTGGAATTTTAGGTATGGATACGGACGATCCTGACATTCCAAATAGCCTAGAGATTGCCCATAAACGCGGTATCAAGATTGTCTGGACCATTCAGAAAGACAGCAACGCTCCTCACCCTAACACCACTAAAATTACTGTGAAGAATGAACACAAGTCCATTAGTGTGACAGGGATTTCTATTGGTGGGGGAAATATCCAAGTTACGGAACTTAATGGTTTTGCCGTTTCTCTCAATATGAATACCCCGACCATCATCATCGTGCATCAGGATGTTCCGGGGATGATTTCCCATGTTACTGAAGTCCTCTCTCGTTTCGATATCAACATCGCGCAGATGAATGTGACTCGAGAAAAAGCTGGAGAAAAAGCCATCATGATCATCGAAGTTGATAGTCGAAGTTGCGAAGAGGCGATTGAAGAAATCCGAAAAATTCCTCATCTCCACAATGTCAATTTCTTTAAGTAGGAGGAAACATGTTTTATTCTATCAAAGAATTGGTTGAGCAAGCAGATCTAGACTTCCAAGGAAATGTCGCAGAACTCATGATTGCGACAGAATATCAACTAACCGGTCGAGAACGGCCAGAAGTTCTCCTCCTCATGGAGCGCAATCTAGAAGTCATGAAAGCCTCTGTTGAGCTCGGTCTTAGTGAAAACAAATCTCGTAGTGGCCTAACGGGTGGCGATGCAGCCAAGCTAGATCGCCATCTCAAAAGTGGCAAGGCCTTGTCTGACTTTACCATCCTATCAGCTGCCCGAAATGCCATCGCGGTCAATGAACACAACGCTAAAATGGGCTTGGTCTGCGCCACTCCAACCGCAGGAAGTGCTGGCTGTCTGCCTGCCGTTCTTACTGCAGCTATTCAAAAACTTGACCTTAGCCACGAAGAACAGCTGGATTTCCTCTTTGCTGCGGGTGCCTTTGGACTAGTCATCGCAAACAATGCCTCTATCTCAGGTGCTGAAGGTGGCTGTCAGGCCGAAGTTGGCTCTGCCTCTGCCATGAGTGCCGCAGCCTTGACCTTGGCTGCAGGTGGAACGCCCTATCAAGCTAGCCAAGCCATCGCTTTTGTCATTAAAAATATGCTAGGTCTCATCTGTGACCCCGTCGCTGGTTTGGTCGAGGTTCCCTGTGTCAAGCGCAATGCCATGGGAGCCAGCTTTGCCTTTATCGCGGCAGATATGGCCTTGGCAGGTATCGAGTCTAAGATCCCTGTTGACGAAGTCATCGATGCCATGTACCAAGTCGGATCGAGCCTCCCAACTGCCTTCCGAGAAACGGCTGAAGGTGGACTCGCAGCCACCCCTACTGGCCGTCGCCTACAAAAAGAAATCTTCGGAGAATAATCTTATCTAATAGGAGAAACTATGTCATCAATCTCAGCCATCTTTTTCGATCTAGACGGAACCCTGGTTGACAGTTCCATCGGGATCCACAATTCCTTTACTCATACCTTTGAACAACTAGGAGTTCCGACTCCTGATGCTAAAACCATTCGTGGTTTTATGGGGCCGCCACTTGAAACTAGTTTTGCAACTTGTCTCCCAAAGGAGCAAATCTCGGACGCTGTGCAGATATACCGCTCTTACTACAAGGAAAAAGGGATCCACGAAGCTCAACTCTTCCCTCGAATGACGGAATTACTTCAAGAACTCTCACAAACCTATCCTCTCTATATCACCACAACAAAGAATACTCCTACTGCTCATGATATGACTAAAAATCTGGGAATCTATCATTTCTTTGACGGCATTTACGGTTCTAGTCCTGAAACACCACACAAGGCGGATGTCATCCGTTATGCCTTGCAGACACATCAACTCCCTGCAGACAAAGTTCTCATCATTGGCGACACCAAGTTTGATATGATCGGAGCCCAAGAAACTGGCATTAAAAAGTTCGCTGTCACTTGGGGATTTGGAGAAGAGGCTGATTTACTCAGCTATCAACCCGACTGGATTGCCCATACAATCGATGATATCATCAGTCAGCTATAACAAGCTAATAGCTTCAAACTACAGAGTAAAAAGACCAAGGTTCTGTCTATACAAAACCTTGGTCTTTGATTTATGTTTAATTGTATGAGTCACTCTTACTCAATATGAGTTGTTTCATTTGCAAAGGAAATGATCGCTTCTTTAAGCTCATCTCCACTGAGTGAACGGAACTCCTCAATTTTCTGATTGATGGCTTCTAGTGGCATGACATTTACCTTACCAACGAAAATCTTGTCCATAACTTGGTTATCAACCAATTCGGTCGAAACCAAGAGTTCCTCATAGAGTTTTTCACCCGGACGAATACCGACCTCAACGATTGGAATTTCACTTTCTGTGTGCCCGCTTAGAAGGACCATTTTCTTAGCCAGGTCATAGATCTTAACTGGTTTGCCCATATCGAGGATAAAGACTTCTCCGTCCTTGGCATAAGCCCCAGCATGGATTACTAGACGGCTAGCCTCTGGAATTGTCATGAAGTAACGTGTCATACGGAAGTCTGTCACCGTTACAGGGCCGCCTTCAGCAATCTGGCGTTCAAAGACAGGAATCACACTACCACGGCTACCGAGAACATTCCCAAAACGAACTGCACAGTAGGTTGAGTTACTACGTTGGTTAAAGCCAGTGACAATCAACTCTGCCACGCGCTTGGTTGCACCCATAACATTCGGTGGATTGACCGCCTTGTCAGTCGAAATCATAACCATCTTAGGTACTTTAGCTGCATCAACAGCCTTGGCAACATTGTAGGTTCCGAGGATATTGTTCTTGAAGGCTTCTTTTGGATTGCGTTCCATCATCGGAACGTGTTTGTGAGCGGCAGCATGGTAGACAATGGCTGGTTTGTACTGTTCAAACACTTGTAGAAGACGGTCATAGTCCTGAATATCTGCAATAACAGGAACATAATCAATCCCTTGGAATGTACGGATCAATTCATGATAAACGAGGTAGATGGAATTTTCGCCATGTCCCAGCAAAATTACGCGTTCAGGATTGAAGCGACTAACCTGACGACAAATCTCTGAACCAATCGAACCGCCGGCTCCTGTCACCAAGATGGTCTTGCCTGTAAGCTCTGCACCAAGACGGGATTCGTCGAGACGGATTTCCTGACGCCCCAAAAGGTCTGTGATATCAATTTTCTGGAAACCGCTACCTGGTTGGTGAAGTCCCTGAACAACTGTCTCAACCTTGGGCATCTTGTAACATTTGATACCGAGCTTATTACACATCTGCAGGATACGTTCGTACTCTGACGGATCAAGCGAAGGAATTGCTACGATGACGCGCTCAATTTGGTGACGTTTGGCCAATTCAGGCAGATTATCATAAGAACCCAAAACGGAAATTCCACCTAGTTTTTGTCCTTTTTTCTTTTCGTCGTTATCCAATATCCCCACCAACTCGAGGTCACTAGTTGGGTGTTGGTAGCTGTTCATAAAGAGGGCGCCACCATCGCCAGCACCAATCAAGAAGGTACGGCGGTGTTCGCCCTCCCCACTTCCCTGCTTGCGCTTAGAATAAATCAGCTGCCAAGTGATACGAGGGAGTAAGATGAGGAAAGTACTCAATAAGATAAAGAGTATGATGAACCGGATAGAAAATAGAGGAAGAAAGGCGTAGCAAAGTCCGTAAGAGACAATGCTGCTGACGGTTACGCCAAAAAAGATTTTTAAGAAATCTGTGATTTTACTATAGCGACTGATACTAGCATTGAGCCCCCAAAATCCAATCATGATTTGATAGAAAAGGAAAGCCAAACCAGTATAGATAACATAGTCCACAGGCGCTGGGTTAATCAAGCCATAAAAGAGAATGTAAGACACGATGATGGAAACCACCATACTAATAATATCAAATACACCCCAGAACACCTGCTTTTGCTGTTTATTTAAAATTTCAACCAGATCAATTACATAATCTGTTAGTTTTTTATTCATAGGAATTTACTCTTTCTTAAAAGAATTTAAACATATATTGTTATTATAACATTTTTGGGCTATTTATCTTTTACAATACTATTTATTTTTTCTTAATAATTTTACAAAAATAAACTGACGTACAAAGCCTGGACAAAGTGCAACAATGGCCTGAATGGCAATGCTTTTCGCATATTCCATGTAGGAAATTTGCCCTCTTTCAAGCATGCGCTGACGAGCCTGGCGATAGAGTTTGAGATAGCGCAAACCACCCCGACGCTCAAACATCCCTGCACCGACACGAACCTGACACAAGATCTGATCGAGGTTTCCAGTCTTGGCACCTGCGGCAATCATATTGAGCCAGAGGAGATCATCCTCCATATAAAGTCCGTCTTCGTAGTTGCCCGCCTTGAGGACCATATCCTTTTTGAACATGACTGTCATGTGGTTAAAGGCGCTTCTCATTCTCTGATAGGCCACAATGTCTGCGTGCTGAGTAGGAACACGACGGTAAGAAACAATCTCATCTGGGTTGTCAATAAACTCTGCGATATGTCCACCTAAGAGATCCAGATTTTCCCGTTCCATTAGTTGGACTTGCTTTTCAAAGCGGTCAGCTACCGCTAAATCATCCGTATCCATGCGGGCGATGATATCGTACTGACACTGTAAAACACCGTATCGAAGAGCCAAACCTAAACCTTGATTTTCTTCTAAGGGGCAACGCTTAACTGGAATTTCTGACTGAGCTTCCACTTCATCTAGCACCTGATAGAGTTCTGGTGTCAGAGGTCCATCCTCTACGAGAACAAGCTCACTTGGTTTCAAGGTCTGGTTTTGAATACTCTTGATAGCATCTCTCAAAAATGTCGGATTTTCCTTTATATAGACCGACATCAAGACGCTGATTTTTTGCTTTTCAGACACAGTTTTTCTCCAATTTATAGATTTCCTTCCACTATTTTATCACAAAATTTCCTAGTTTCCTATTTTTATCTCAAATCAAGAAAAATTCTGGTAAAGAAATCCGTCCCCTTTCACTCTATTTTCAGTTAAATCGTTCTAGCTTTCTTAGCAGTCCTCTCCTTGACATTGTAAGAAAAAAACCTTAAAATAAGCTGTTATTAAAATCATCCATTCGAGGTTTTCATGAAAAAACAATCACTCTTTTTTGTTCTAGGAATTGTCTTAATCGGGACTGTTTTACGATCTCCTTTTACTGCTCTTCCAACTATTTTAGGAGATATCGCTCAGGGACTGGGAGTGGAGGTTAGCTCTCTTGGGATTTTAACCAGTCTCCCTCTCTTGATGTTTGCTCTTTTCTCAGCTTTTGCAAGTCGCTTGGCACAAAAAATTGGACTAGAACATCTCTTTACTTACTGTCTCCTCCTCTTAACTGTTGGCTCTGCCATTCGTATTTTCAATCTTCCCCTTCTCTATCTAGGAACTCTAATCATCGGAGCGAGCATCGCCATTTTCAATGTACTCCTCCCAAGTATGATCCAGGCAAATCAGCCTCAAAAAATCAGTCTCCTAACAACGCTCTATGTCACTGCCATGGGTGTTTCAACGGCCATCGCTTCTTATCTATCCGTCCCTATCACCCAAGCTAGTTCGTGGAAGGGCCTCATCCTCGTCCTCAGCTTTCTCTGTCTAGTCACTCTGCTAGTCTGGTTGCCAAATCATCGCCACAACCACTATCTAGAAGGACAGCAAGAAAAGAAATCGAAAGAGAATATTCTAAAAAACAAATCTGTCTGGGCTATCATTATCTTTGGCGGGCTTCAGTCCTTACTCTTTTATACAAGCATGACCTGGTTGCCAACGATTGCTATTAGTGCTGGTCTGTCTAATAAGGATGCAGCTCTCCTTGCTTCTATTTTCTCACTGATCAGCATTCCTTTTTCGATGACCGTTCCAAGTCTGACGACTCGTCTGTCAGATGGTCATCGTCGAATCATGCTGGCAATTATCTCTATCGCTGGTATGACAGGAATTGCCATGCTCTCGTATCCAACCAATAATTTCCTCTACTGGTTAGTCGCCCATCTCTTAATTGGAACGGCCTGTAGCGCCCTCTTCCCCTACCTCATGGTTTGCTTTTCTCTTAAAACCAGTTCGCCTGAAAAGACAGCCCAGCTGTCAGGACTAGCGCAAACAGGGGGCTACATCTTAGCAGCTTTTGGTCCTACCTTGTTTGGTTACAGTTTTGAACTTTTCCAATCTTGGATTCCAGCCGTCCTTGCCCTACTAGCTGTTGATATCATCATGACTGTCTCACTCTTTATGGTGGATCGGGCTGAAAAGATTCTCTAATTTTCTAAAATCTATCACAACCATAAACAATGCAAAGCCAGACTCTGTCTGGCTTTTTTCGTTGACTGACTATTCAGAATATCGCTTCCAATATCATGACAGCTGCACTTGATAGACTAGTTAGTGAGGAGAAAAGTGATATAATTATATAAACAACCTAGAAAAATAGATGCCCTTTTATAGATGCCTAAGGGCATACAACTGCAAGCAAAACAGTAAAGACTCCCTTCAAATAAAACACTGACAGGAGAAATGATACAGATGGCATATTTAACAGATAAACAAATCGAATACGGCTTTGATTACTTCCATCAGGATGAACTGCAGAGCAAGTGTATTGTTGAAGTGTCGGAGTACAAGGGAGAAAGTACGTTGACAATCAACTGCACTCAATTAGGCGATAGCTTTACCCCTCAATATAAAACTGCAAAAGAAAAGAAGCGTGTTGTCCAAGAGTGGTGTGATTTTTTAACTGACAATCCGACAGCATTCACCGAACTGGTATTTTGTACCAGGATGCCTCAAGAATTATTTGATGCTGTTTGCGCCCAACAAAATCTTAGAAAACTACATATAAAATGGGGTGTTTATCCAGATATTTCTAAGATTGCGAATCTGACTAATCTAGAATATTTGCATCTGGGCTCTGGATCCAGTGTTGAGAGTATAGAGCCCATTGCCAAATTAAGCAATTTGCTTGCTTTATCCGTGGAAAATTTTCAAAAAATAAACGACTATAGTCCGCTTACTAAGCTTAAAAATTTAGAAAGTTTGTCGATTGAAGGAGATTGTTTTGCGCCTAAAAATATCCATGTAAATTCTTTTGATTTTCTTAATGAGATGAAGCAATTAAGATATTTTAATTTTTTAGCTGGAATACTAAAAAGCAAGGATTACACTCCGATTTTAAATCTTGAAAATATAGAGCACTTAACACTTAAGCCATCCAAGGAGCTCAAAGACCTCTATGGCGAGATAAGGAAACTGCCAAAATTGAAATACGGTTCCTTGGTCGATAAGCCGGAACTTTATCTGAAATAGAAATTTGCAATGACACCTAACTGTTCTAGGCGAACAAGAAAGCCAGTGAGTTTCTGATAGTCAAATAGCAAACTTGTAAGCCAGAAGGAGGAGGAAACATATGCTAGCAAAAGCTGGGGACGTCTATTGTGTTTATAATAACTATCTAAAAAAATATACAGCTTGTCAGATAACCAAAATAGAAGAGGATGATCAAAAGCCACAGGCGGTCATTCTTTCATTGGATTGGTCGGGAGAAGAGCCTCTGAAAGAGGCGGAATTATCTTCTTTACAACCACTTTATAAGGACTTTATGTACTGGAACCGAGGGATAGATCTATCAAATGTCGATGTGAATGTACCAGCAAATTATACCTTCGTTGGAAATGTTACTCCTTTAACTGATGAGAGTACAAATTCATACGCAACATGGGGAGACGGTTATGAGGTCTACAGACAGCTGAAATGGCAAGAAATAACGAAAGAACAGAGAAATACCTTTAAGGAAGCGGATAAGAGTAAAGAAAAAGTCATCTTTGCCGGAAAGGAATATCTCATTTCCAAACACCATCTCAATGACGAGTGGACACCTTTTGAAGATGCACTAGAATTAAAGGTCTTTCCTTGCTTATCTAAGTTGACATTGAAAAAATGGCACGAAAATGTATATGAGTATTTGCAATCAACTCCTTTTATTACAGAGCTAGTTCTTGAAAACCATAACCAAACAAAACTGGATTTTTCTAAAACATCACCGCATAGGCTTTCCCTCGATATGACAGGGGTAGAGGAGCTTATTCTAAATGATGATTTGGAGGAGCTTATTTTACTAGGTGAGATAACGAAAGACTGTAAAATAAAGGCTTATGAGAATGGCGCTAATTTACTTCTACAACCTGAGAAAACTATTCCTAAATTGCAAGGGTTAAAAGATTTAGGAAAATTACATTTTATGAATATAAGCGAGCTTGATATCAAGGAGATTTTGATCGAATATCCAAAGCTGAGGGAATTGAGATTATGGGGAAAACCGGGTAACCTTCTTCATTTTGATAGAGTATCAGAGTTTAAAGAGTTGAAAGTCTTGACAACGATGGACTTGTTTGGTTTTACCGCAGAAGATATTCCTAGACCAGATAGCCTTCCGAATTTGCGTAGATTTTGGATGAATAGTTTACCTCAAGATGCAGCTAAAGTAGCAAAGAAACTTTATAAAAAGCGCAAGGAAGAAGGACTTGATCTTTGGATCACAAAACCGAGAAAACCTGAATGGCTGGCGCAAAACTTGGACAACCCATTTCGTTCATGGGACGGACAAGAGAATATTACACCTGCCAATGCCAAGAAAGCGGCAGCCTTATATCGAAAGACTCGAACCAGTATGGTAAAGCTCGTTGAAAGTTCACCTGATGAAATGATGCAGGGAGCCACAGAGTTGGTAAAACTCTATACAGAAGGCTTTAATAAAATGGATAAAGGGAAGTATTTCATCGAAACAGTCGAGAGAGAAGATATTTATACTGCACTTGATGACATTTTAGATTTAATCCCAGCCGAATTCAATATCGATAAAGAAAATCTTTTGAATTTCTTTGATGAGTTCAAGGATTTTTAGATTGAAAGTTTGCTTAAGTCAATGTTTGAACTGGAGGCCATTATGAGTCGCTTTATACAAAATATCACAATAGAAAATCGGCAAGTCGACAGGGAAAATTTGTTTGCCATCGGTTATTGTCCAGAGATAGCAAAACATCTACTGTGTGTTCATATCTCTTGGATTGCAGGCTACGACCGCTATTATGAGTTGGATGAAGGTGATAGGGCTCTCTTTGAAATCAATCGAGAAACATTTCTCAAAAAATATGAAAAAGAAATCAAGGTACATCTGACTGAAAGAATGATTGGTGCAGGGGCCTTGAGGGATTATGATTTTAGATGTTTGCCTGATGATATCCTAGAAAGATTGGACAAATACCCTCCATTTGGAGGCTATGTCTATCAAGATGGCTTACTCTGTGCCCGAATCAAAATTGAAGACAAGTATTTTAATCTTCCGCCGATTTATGATAAAAAGTACAGATAGTAAACACATCAAGGTTCAAATAGAGATACATAAATGTATATAAACAATAAGTATTGAAACAATTATATCGATGATAGTGATGAACTGGAGAATCTCGCCCTTTGTAAAACAACTACCCGAGAATAATCAGGAGGTTGCCATGGCAATAGACGGAGTAAAGATTATAGACAGCGATGATGCTTACGATATTTATAACACCATAGTGGGAAGATATAAAAACGGCGAAAATATTGCTAAGATAATCGAAGATATTTTAAATGATGAAAATAATTTTTGTATAGATGATTTTTATACTGAGATTTATTGGACAGCCTTTGCCTACTCCTTGTGGAAGATTGGACATTTACCAGAAGACATAAAAAATAAAACTCTCAAAATCATCGAAAAAGGAGCGGATAAGTTCTGGCTTGAAATTGACAGCAAAGCATTGAAACAAAGACAGAAAGCACTTGATAAACTAACTATTCAGCTACAAAGTGTCAATCCGAAACCTCTTAAAGTTCCAAAGGCAAAAACAAAGAGGGAGCCGTACTTTAAGGTAGGAGATGTGCTTGTGGTTCAATTTGAAAATGAATACGGAGTCGGTTTTGTTTCAGATCTCGACCAAAGTCCGAGAAAAATAGAATATCACCTAGCCTTTACAAGGTTGCTACAAAAGAATAAGCCCACTATGACGGATTTTTTGAATAGCGAGATTGCTTGCAAGATGAATAATAGACAGTATGCTATTGATACTGACTGTTGGTTTAATCACAAGGATTTGGGGCTTTTACTAGATAAATTTGAGAAGATTGGTAAGGTCATATTAGAAGATTATGCTCTGTGGACTTTAGCACCTGCCTGCACCTTGGGTGATATCTATGAAGAAATCACAGCGAGTAAGGGAGCCCGAGGTCTTCGTTTTATGGAGACGTATAAATTGATAAAAGATATGGAATAAATGAGGAAGATAAGGGTTTAGATGGGAAAGGAATCTGTTTCAAAGCATATCCTAGATTATACATCATGATTCTAGCTTATCTTTAAAATATAAATTTCTGTGAAATAACTGATGTTAGTTCCTCTAAACTTCTAGTTTTTACTAGGAGTTTTTTATATATAAAATTTTTACACATATTTCTTGACAGGGCTTTCAACTTGAGATACAATATATTTGAAAAGAGTATATATAAAATTTTTATATAATATAAAGGAGGTTTCCCATGTACTTCCCAACATCCTCTGCCTTGATCGAGTTTCTCATCTTGGCTGTACTGGAGCGGGGAGATTCTTATGGTTATGAGATTAGCCAAACCATTAAGCTCATCGCCAATATAAAAGAATCTACGCTCTATCCCATTCTCAAAAAATTGGAAGCCAGTGGCTTTCTGACCACCTACTCTAGAGAGTTTCAGGGGCGTATGCGCAAATACTACTCCTTGACCAATCGGGGCGTAGAGCAGCTCATTACTCTAAAGGAAGAGTGGACGCTCTATACCGACACCGTCAACGGCATCATAGAAGGGAGTATCCGCCATGACAAGAACTGACTATCTGACTCAGTTAGAAACCTATCTCCATAAACTGCCTGAAGCTGACCGTATCGAAGCCATGGACTACTTTAAGGAACTATTTGACGATGCAGGTTCAGAGGGTGAAGAGGAGCTCATCGCCAGTCTGGGAACACCAAAAGAAGCAGCTCATGATGTCCTCTCTAACCTCCTCGATAAAAAAGTTAATGAAGCCCCTGCTCAAAAGAATGACCGTCAACTGCTACACATTGCCCTACTTGCCTTACTAGCAGCCCCTATCGGAATTCCGGTCGGGATCGGCATTCTCATGGCAATCATCGGTATTTTTATCGCGGCTGTCTCCGTCATTCTAGCCTTTTTCACCGTTTCGGTGACGGGTATCCTGCTGGGTGGACTCTTTATCATAGAGAGCTTTAGCGTCCTGGTCGAAGCCAAATCTGCCTTTATCTTGATTTTTGGGGCCGGTTTGCTTTCTATCGGTGCTTCTTCTCTTGTTCTACTGGGTATCTCCTATGTAGCTCGTTTCTTTGGCCTCCTAATCGTCCGCTTGGTACAATGGATTCTTAAAAAAGGAAAGAGAGGTGACAGACATGCGTAAATTGACGAAAGGATTTCTCATCTTTGGTGTGGTTGCTACTATTCTTGGTTTTATCATGATAGTTATCGGCGCCCAGTCCAATGGTATTCAAAGTTTGCTTGCCATGTCAAAAGACCCCGTCTATGACAATCGTATCGAAGAAGTGACCTTTGGAAACGAAGTGGAAAAACTTGATTTAACCCTTGAAGAACATAGCCTAACCATCACAGAGTCTCTAGATGACAAGATCCATATCACCTATCATCCTTCAGTGTCTGGTCGTCACGATCTGACTACTGGCATGAGTGACAAAACACTGACCGTCACTGACAAACAAACCTCCCAACATCGTTTTCTCGGCTCAGGAATCGAAGGCCTTCTTCGTATTGCCAGCAGTTATTCTAGTCGTTTTGACGAAGTCATACTCTCCCTCCCTAAAGGAAGAAGACTACAAGCTATCACCGTCTCAGCCAATCGTGGACAAACTAATATTCGCCAAGCCAATCTTGAAAATGCGACAATCAAAACAAAAGGCTACCTCTTAAGACTAACAGAAAGTTCTATCAAGAACAGCACACTAACGACACCTCATATCATCAATATCTTTGATACTGAATTGACAGATAGCCAGGTCAAGACGGAGGAGGGGCACATCTATGCTGAAAATATCAAGATCCGCGGTAAGGTAGAGCTAGACTCTCATCACGACTTAAGACTCTTTCTTTCTAAGACAGAATTCGATCGTATCAATCTAGACATTTCTTCGAAGCACGGCGGTATTTATCGTAAAGCACAAAGAGAACATCCTAAACAAAAAGAGAATGAACTTGCCAACCCTTATAAAACGGAAAAAGCAGATGTCAAGGACCTGCTCATCATAAAAGCCAATCAGGATATCTACCTCCCCAAGGAAGAAGAGTACGCTGCTCCACCTAGCAATCATTGACAAAAACGCTTTCATCTGCTAATCTAAAAATAGAAAACGACCATAAAAAAGGAGGTTCCACCATGACACAAGAATGGTTTGAAAGCGCCGATCTTGAGAAGAAATCAGCTCAGTCGAAATCGGAAATCCAGTCCGACCAACCAGAGACTTCGGAAATTGTAGAGACAGAACCACAAGCAAGCCAAGAAACTCCTATCTCACCTAAAGAGTCGGAAACGCATGAGGAGGAAACTCCCGAAATAATCGGGGAAACCCAAACCGAGGAAGAGGGAGAAGGGAAAGCTGAAGAGGAACACAAGCAAGAAAACTCTGTAAAAGAGAAAAGTATTCTCAGCAAGGCTTTAGAAAGCCCCTATATCCCAGATATTGACCCCCGCAAAACTGCTCGACTCAAAGAAGAAATCGCACTATTTTGGTCTTGGTTGCTGGATGCTATCCAAGAACCAACTACCGGCAAGACCACGGACCAAAGACATCGTTATAGTGTCTTTGCCCTGCTCACCTTGCTGTCTTCGGCTAATCTTATCTTTAGTATCTATCATATCAAGCACCTCTACTATGGCTATATGATTTCTATTGCTAATAGCTCTCCTAACCAGCTCCCACCTTTAGATCTCTTTGCTGGACTTTCTATCTTGGTCGCTAGCGCTCTATTTTACTTTTCCATCATTTTGGGAGGCTTTACTGTCCGACGTGTGCTGGATCAGGAGAGTGACTTCACATTCCAAGAAGCCTTTGATCGGTATAGCAGACTCTTTGCTATCCCACTTGTTCTAACAGCTCTAGCAAGTTTCTTTGCACTCTTTGGTGGCTTACGATTTGCTGGCATACTCACTCTTCTGAGCATGGTCATCTTTGCCCTTGGCAATCTCTTTGTGATTAGCAAGCCAAGTAAGACCAGTAGCCTTGACCCATTTTATCGTTTCTTGTTAGCTGTCTTACTTGATGGCGCTATTCTCTTACCCTTCTTCATTGCAGAGCTCGCGCTGACAGTAGACTACCTTCGCATCCTGACCTTCTTTTAACCAAAATCCCTGCCATTTGTTAATGACAGGGATTTTTATGCTTACTCTTTTTTGAACCGTGTCTACTTGACGGTTGCCAATTCCTCAAAATCTTGTCCTAGGATGGTTTTATTACTAGAGTTCAGTAGTATGATAACATTGCTATGAAGCTCGTTATTTCAAATATTATACAAACTAGTTATAGGTAAAATTAAGATTAGAAAACATCAATCTCCGTTTTTTTTAATTTTAATGAAATTCATCCATATTAATAACTTTACTTGCTCTAGCAATAACATCCTTATCATGAGTCACGACAATTACAATCTTTTCCTCGCTCACTAATTTCTCAACCTCATTTAGAAATAATTCAGTTGAATTTCTGTCCAAATTTCCTGTAGGCTCATCGAATAGATAGATGTCTTTTTCTTGCGATAAACTCCTCATGAGTAGAATTTTTTGTTTCTGACCTTGCGAAATATTAGTAGCTTTCCCATCAATCTGATGACTCAGAGCTATATTGAGATTCAAACTATCAAGATTATTTGATTCATAGTTTTCCTTATTAAATAGGGTGAAATTAATATTTTTTGAAACACTTCCAGGGAACACATGAAATTCAGATGAATACACGCTTAAATAATCCAAAATATTAGTCTCCTCTAAAGTAGAAAAATTTTCCATCCCATTCAGTACAATCTCACCCTCTGTTGGAGAAGATAAGCCCTGAATAATATTCAAAAGAGATGATTTGCCTGTTCCATTACCACCTGTAACAACTGTTAGTTCACCACTATTAAATTCCAAATTTAATTTATTAAATATCAATCTTTCATCCCATTTTTTAGATAAATCATGGCAGGACAACTGTTTAATTTTAGCTACTGAAATAGGAACAACATCCCTTTTCGCTTCTACCTCCTCTGTTCCGATAAACTCAAAGGAATATTGACTTTTTTTCAATGCTACCCAAGATGTAATTAAAGAACTTAAAATGCTGGATAAAAGTAATAGAATCAAAATACTATTTGCATACTCTGCTATATGTTCATAATCTCTCATAGAAATTATAGTAGCAATCAAAAATGAACCAGTTAAACCAATAAATATCTGAGTAGAAGCTAATAATCTATTGGTAATATGTGTACTATCTAGTTTCGTTCCCAACAGTTCATTGAGTCTTTCATTAAATTCTTTGATAAAGTCGCTAGATTTTTGGAAACTTATAATATCTTGCAAACCATAAATTGTATTTTCTACAAGAGAGCTAAAGTTGGAACTATCAGCAATGAATTCTCGTTGGTTTCTTACAACTTTTCGCATCTCAAAATTTACATATAAACCAAGAATAACTATAGATAAGCTTGTAACTGCGAAAATAATGATATTCAATTTTAATAGCAATAATAGTAGCAAGCAAAACACTAAAAGTTGTACCTTTAAGTAAAATTTTTGCATAATACCTGTTGCTGATAACAACAAATTCCAAAAATAACTACTAACATACTCATAACTCTTAGTTAAAGAAAAACCATTTAATTGGTTCTGATAAAAAGAGGACAGAATATCATTTAAAAAATCATTTTCAATCTTTCCTTTTAATCTTGTTTCCAATATAGAAAACTGCCAATACAAATATGAACCTAATATTATTGAAGCGAGACTAAATAGCTGAAAGCTAAACTGAATATTAAGCAGATTAGACATCGTTATTTGTAGAAAAAAGCAATAGTAACTGGTAAGATAATTTTGGCTATTCCCAAGAAAAAGATTGCAAACTTTCTCTTCCAACCAAGTGAAGCTAGAAATCTATGATATAACTTATCTGCATAGCTTATCGTAACAATATCTTTTCTATCTTCTAAATTAACACTCTCACTCTTTTTGGGAATTAAAACAATTCCTACACTCTGACTAAAAAGTTCTAATCTGGAAATTTTCTCAATTTCTTCATTTGCAGGATCAGAGACAGTCAATAAATTATTATCTCCATCTAACACGACGATATAATGAGGTAAACCAGCTCTTTCTACTACCATCAAATAAGGAAATGATACGTTATTTAACAAACTAGGAGTGTCAATTTGATAAGAATCCGCATCAATACCATAGCCTTTTAATACATCTTCTATTTCAAACAAAGACAGTCCTTGGTGATTATTATTATCAAATTGTAGACTATCTAAATGTTCTAATTTTGGGAAATAGTAAGAAATGATTGTCTTGACACAAGCCATTCCACAATCCAGCAAAGTTGCTTGTTTATAGTGACTAACCATTATTTTCTCCTTTTTCAACACTTATCTTACTATAACCATCAACTTCAATGACGCTATTCGAAGTTTGATTTGTCGTAGGAACCCTTAAAACTTCTCCTGTATTATTTGTATGCAAAGTATAGATTCCATCAAAATCTTTAGGAACTGTAATAGATACATCGCCAACAAGAGTATCTACAAAAATTTTTTCGAAAGTTGCATTTTTCCCTAAGGAAATGGTTACATATAACTTGTCTTTCCCTTGTGAACTCAAAGCCAAATTAAAGCCATGTTGTGAAAATGGAATATATAGACTATCTGAACTCATTTTAACGTTTTTAGTTATGTTATTCACTGATTCTTCGGAAACTTTTCCTTCTATTTGAACACTTGTCTCATCCGATTCACTCTTGACAACTTTAACATCAATTGCTTGCTTTGAACCATAAAACTCTAACGTTTTAATACTTTTAGAAGAAAGAGTCCACGATTGTTTTACACTGATTGTCGTCTCTCCTCGTTTTAAGGTTAATAAAATTCCAGCCACTACAAACAGTAACAACAGCCCAATTACAATTCCTATTTTTTTCATCATTAGTACTCCTACTTAAATTCTTTTTTACTGAATACAACAAACGCAAGTACAATCACTGCTATACTTACCAATATAGGATAGCCTACATTCGTAAGGGTAAATTGACTTACCCCAGAGGAAGTTTTCAAATTTAAAGTCATTAATAAATAGTCTCTCACACTCTCACCAGAGTTTGGAAGGACATAAACCAATAGGTTATCAAACAGTAAAATATAGAGTATATAAATCATACATGATTCATAAACCTTATCAAATATTTGAAAAATTAATAATGAGATACTGATAATAACCAAATAGTATGGTAGTTGATGTAAAAATGTCGAAACAATCAACACCAAGTCTCCCTCCAAATAGACAAGAGCTGTTAAACCATAAAAAATAGTTACATATAGGAAAGACAAACAAAAGGCTCCCAAAGTTTTATATAAAAATAACTTCCATCGTTGGTTTTCTTTTGTGAGTAGAATATTAATCGTACGAAAACTATAATCTTCCCCCCAGAAAAATAAATTAGTAGAGATGAAAAGTAACGGAATAAAACCACTCACATTTGAAATCAACACTCGAAATACTGGCTCATTTTCATTTGATGACTTAAAAAACAAGGAGAATAACAAAACTAATAACCCTATCAACAAACTAGGAAGCACTCCTCTTTTTTCCCAGTAAAATTTATACATATCTGCTTTAAGAGAATTCATGACTCTCCTCCTTTCTTAAATCATCAGATAATATTACGCAAATAGTAGTCCTCAAAGCGTTCCTTCTTAATATAAATATCCTGTATCACTAGATTTGAACCAATACTATATTCTAAGATAGCCATTAATTTTTCCTTTTCTGTCACAACCAGATAGTCACCTTGCTCAAAGTGATCAATGCCCTCTTCGTCTAAAAACATTTTTAGAATCTGATTACCACTCGTCTTAAGGAAAATCTTTTCCGACAAATCATTCGCTAGCTCTTTTGAACTCATCACATTTAGAATTTTTCCTTTTTTCATGATGATATACTTATCTGTTATAAACTCCAACTCTGATAGGATATGGCTTGAGATTAAAAAAGTAACTCCTAACTGATCCCTTAAATTCAAAATCATTTTTCTTAAATCTGAAATCCCTTGAGGATCTAAACCATTTACGGGTTCATCTAAGATAATAAGCTCTGGATTATCCAAAAGCGCAATTGCTATCGATAATCTTTGTTTCATGCCAAGAGAATAGTTTTTGACTTTTCGATCCCATGATAGTTCAGACAAGTGAACCAATTCCAACATTTTTGTGATATCTTTCTTTAAACCAAATCTTGTCTTGTAATATTGCAAGTGTTGGCGTCCAGTCAGGTTTGGATAGAGGGCAGGTGATTCGATAATACTGCCGATCTTATGCTGCGAAACACTCCTGATTTCTCCCTTATCAGCTCGAATTAGTCCTAGGAGAATTCTCATTAATGTTGTCTTCCCAGCACCATTTTCGCCAATAAGACCACATATTTCCCCTCGTTCAATATCAAAGGAAATATTATGGAGAACCTGTTCTTTCCCATATGTTTTATCGATATGTTTAGGACTTAAAATCACACGATTCATAGTTTCTCTCCGTTCATTATATTAAAAAGTCTCTGACAAGGAATGAACCCTGCCAGAGATTTTCAGCCTACATTAACTCCAGCAGAAGAATCCAATACCTGCAATCATTCCAGCAAGACCATATGGTGAAAGAGCACAAAATTGACCTGCCACAATGTGTTTTTTATGTTTATTACTTAGTTTTTTCATTACTTAACCCTCCTTTTAATCCCAACAAAATAGACCTACTCCATATCCAAGACCTATAATACAAAAACGGCCTGCTACAACGTGCTGTTTATTTTTATTGCTTAGTTTTTTCATTACTTAACCCCCTTTTTAATCCCAACAAAATAGACCTACTCCATATCCAAGACCTATAATACAAAAGCGGCCTGCTACAATGTGCTGTTTATTTTTATTGCTTAGTTTTTTCATTACTTAACCCCCCTTTTTAATCCCAACAAAATATGCCTACTCCATATCCAAGACCTATAATACAAAAGCGACCTGCTACAATGTGTCTTTTGACACGTCTAGTTAGTTTTCTCATTAGAAAACCCTCCTTTTAAAAAATTTTTTATAACAACCAAATGAAATTCTCATTTCAGTTATTTATTAACTGTTTTAAATCTTTAGATAACATTTCTTCGCTTCCTTGTTCAACATAAATTTCTTTCACTATCCCATCTTTATCCACTATAAAGATAGTTGGAATAGCTTTTACATCCAAGAACTTAAAAGCTTGTAAATCTTGATCTATATAAACTGGAAAGGTAAAACCCTGATCCCTTAAAAATTGATGAGAGGTTTCAAGTGTTTCACGTTCCCCATCGACTATATCCACCATAAAGAAATCAACCTTATCTTGATATTTATCATAAAGGCGCTGAATGATTGGGAGTTCTTTTTGACAATCAGGACACCAACTAGCCCAGAATACCACAACCTTTGGTCTAAACTTATACTCTGATAGTTGAACCTGCGCTCCCTCATTGGAGGTCAACAATGCATTCTTGAATGTTGTATTTTTAGTTTTTGAAATATATTGTTTTATCTCCTCTTCTTTTTTTAAGAGAAGCTCTTGTTTTGTTTCTTCTTGATGATGAGATTCTTGGTTTTTATAGTAAAATCCTGCTAAAAATAAAGAAGCTATCACAAGAATAAACATTGCCTCTACAACATGTTTTTTCGACATCATGGATTGTCCTCCACCTCTGAAATTTTAAAACTTTCGATAATAGATAATTCTTCTGGTAAGATTAAAACTCGCTCTTCACCGGCATCTAAAATTGCTAGACGAAAAACTTCGTTATTTAATACTATCTCTACCAACTTTTGCTCAGTCGTGTTATTTCGAAACACCAAACTGTGGCGAGTTTGTGTAAAAGTCTCGAGTGAGATACTAAAATCTTCCATTTCTATCTCCTATCCAGAAAACCAAAAACTAAGACTTAAGAATACTGCAAATCCAAACATGTTTCTTTCCTCCTTATCTCTTGTTCTTTATGATCATAGTATAGCGCTTTCAAAAATAAAAAAACATGACAAAAATGTCATGTCAGCTCTTCATTTCCTCAAAAGTTTTTAAATCTCTTTCTTTTTCTCCCAATATACGCGCTTCTAATACTGAGTCCCCAAATGCTTGAGCGCAAATAACGGCTCTATCGTATAAGCAGATGGCTTTTTCCTTATCCCGTTTATGAAATAAGGTACACATAGCTTCAACCATATCAACAATTGGCTTGTTTTGAAAATCCTGCGATAAAATCATTAGCCTGTTCATCGCCTTAACATAAGGCTCAAAAGTGGAGTAAGATTTTTCCATCCATTGAACAGCTAAAGAATCAAGCACCGTTCTCTTTAACATATAAGCTGTCTCTAAATCGGATGAATTTGTTTCTCTTATAAGTTTTTTAGAAAGCATCCAAAATAGTTCATGATGATACTCAGTCGGTCTTGCTAAACATGAAACAAAGTACAATTTTATCAGAAGCAAATCATTCACCGAGTAGTTTTTCCTTATCTTTACTTGCTCAAAATACTCATCAAGCAAAGCATCGCCAAACCCTGCATCTTCACTTACAAAGACATCAAAACTAGCTTGTAAGGCACTAACTGCAATCTGCTCATCCTCAGGTAGACTGTCATAATAGTTTTCGTAAACTCTTTCAAACAACTCTTCCTTAACCTGGATTCTATCATCATCTCCATAAGTTTGAAACTTAATAAGTTTATCCTTTAATATCAAATACTCTGAAGGTAAAATCATATGATCCATATCTACTATATGTGAAATTGGACAACCTAGTTTGTAAGCTATATACTCTACCTTGGATAAACTTGGAGAAGATTGACCTGATCCAATTCGTGCTAGTTGGCGTACTGTTATCTCGCTTTCATCATCACAAAGAGTTTCACGAGTGATATGTTTCATCTCTCGCAACATTCGGATTCTTTTGCCCACTTCCTTCTTAATATCCATCTTAAGATCTCCTGATAATTAGTTACCGAATAATATTATATTTTTTTGTTATATTATACTACTTTTTACTGAGCTAAGCAATGCTTGAAATTTTATATTACAAAACTTAACTAGGCTAAACTATCTTTCGCATGCTAAATAGCAGTTGACCTGCTTTACTTTTCTTGTGCCAATCCTTCAAAGTCTTGTCCTAGGATGGGTTGAATTTCTAATTGATTGGCATCTAGTTGGTGGTAAAATGCTGTTGGTAGTGACTCTAGAAATCTTGCATAGTCCAAGCGAGCGATGGATTCGTAGTCTTCTGCTTTGGACCCATCACCAGAAATCGCCACTAGGTCAATCTCCCAAACAAGCTCCTTTCCTGCCAGCTGCTCGGTATAAGGAGCTGGTACAAAGGGTTCCTTTGGCAAAATCGTCTTGACTCCCTGGGCTAGGTGATAGATACCGTGTACCTTGCCTTGGGCATCTGGGTAAAATTTCACACTGGCAAGGTAGGTATCAGAGCCTTGAACCTTCTTGACCAGCTCTTCAAAACGTGCCAATCCATCCTCAGCCAAAAAGCTCTCGAGGTATTCCTTGTTGAGGCAGATAGGGGACAAGAGCCCTTGGCAGTATACTAGACGAGCCTCCTTATCCGCTAGATAATTCTGAACTGTTTGTCGGAAATAAGCTTCAAAGTCAATTCCTTCTAGCCCTTCTACCACTTGCCCCAACTTGTTTGATAGGGCTTGGAGGAGAGCTTCTACAATCTCCCAGTCCGCTCTAGTAAGGAAGTCTGGAATCACCACTTGGTAGCCTTTTCGACTATCTGCATAGTTCACTTTGAAGAGAAATTGCGACTGACCTACAATCCCACACTCCATATATTCGAGACGATTGAGGGGCTGACGGAGATAGACAGCATCATAACTATGCGACTCCAAGCCCTCCACCAAGGCCAAGATAGACTTGGCAGTCAAGACCTCCTGTTGTCCTAGAATGCTTTCTTTATTTGGGATAAAAAATGTTTTCGCCATAACTGGCCTCCTTTGAAATCGTTTACACATAGTATACCCTATTTTCCTGAAAGATACAGAAACAAACTTTAGATTTTTAGATATAAAGCATAGAAAAACAGCCCCTAAGGACTGTTTGATGTTATACTGTAGCAGCTTGATCCAAGCTTTCACCGATAGCGGCTAGGCGCTCAATTACTTCTGCTTGTGTCAATTCATTTTCTGAAACATAGCGGTTTCGTGGGTGAACACGGCACTCGTGTGAGCATCCACGAAGGTACTTATCTTCATTTTCTTCTGATGTTAGGATACGACGGTTACAGAAGGGATTTCCACAGTTGACATAGCGTTCACATGGTGTTCCATCAAACCAGTCTCTCCCTACAATGGTTGGGTTAACATGGTTGACATCAACTGCAATACGCTCGTCAAAGACGTACATTTTCCCATCCCAAAGCTCCCCTTGGACTTCTGGGTCTTTACCATAGGTTGCGATTCCTCCGTGCAATTGACCGACATCTTTGTAGCCTTCACGGACCATCCAGCCTGAGAATTTCTCACAGCGAACTCCACCTGTACAGTAAACCACGACACGTTTGTCCATGAATTTTTCCTTGTTATCACGGACCCATTGTGGCAACTCACGGAAGTTGCGGATGTCTGGACGGATAGCTCCACGGAAGTGTCCTAGGTCGTACTCATAATCGTTACGCGTGTCAAGGACAACTGTATCTTCGTCAAGAAGGGCTTCTTTGAACTCTTTTGGAGACAGGTAAGCACCTGTTGTTTCAAGTGGGTTGATGTCGTTGTCAAAGTCGTTGTCTTCCAAACCAAGGTGGACAATCTCTTTCTTGTAGCGAACAAACATCTTCTTGAAGGCTTGTTCACTTTCTTCGTCAATCTTGAACCAGAGATCTTCCATGCCTGGGAGGCTGTGAACGTAGTCCATGTATTTTTGAGTTGTTTCGTAGTCACCTGAAACAGTTCCGTTAATCCCCTCGTCAGCGACTAGGATACGGCCTTTGAGACCAATTGATTTACAGAAAGCCAAGTGATCTGCCGCAAATTGCTCTGCGTTTTCAATTGGAGTATAAAGGTAGTAAAGTAAGACACGAATATCTTTTGCCATAAGATTTGTTCTCTTTTCTATTCTTAAATTTTCAGAATTTTTCATTCAACTATTCTAGTATACCCACTTGGGAAAACGAATGCAATTTATTTGACCGGAAATTATATAGAGAGACCTGCCACTGCACTTCATCAGTAACCATACCGAATTGCAGATAATTCTCTCAATTTTTTGATATGCCTAGCTTGATTTTCTGACAAACCCAACTTATTTTCAATCAACACACGTGAGATGTCAACGTTCATTTGGCTCAGAATAAATGGAGTAGAGGTTCCATCATCCTCTAATCGTTTTTTATAAATCACTAACTGATTTTTCAGGGGAGCAAGTTGAGGCGCAGCCTTTATATCTTCCAATAGATGATCAATGATGGTCATGGCTTCACAACGCCTTTCGCTTCCTCCAGCGAACCATTTTAATGGTGTCATTCTCATTTTCCTCCTGAAATTCGCTTATAAATTGAAAAACTATAATTCCTAACTCTCATGCTAATATTTTACCCAAACACCCTATGTAAAAAAGTCAGCAAAAATGGCAAGGTCGCTACAATATTATTGATCACATGCACCGCATAGGAAGGATAAATGCTCTTGGTATAACGGGTCAAACCAGCAAAGATGATTCCAACTGTTGCAAAGACGAAGATATCTAACAGACTAGGCAGGCTTGAAAAATGAGGGAGAGCAAATAAAATAGAAGGAAGAAGCAAATCAAAACCAAATCGCGAATGCTTAAAGAAAGCGTGTTGCAGTAATCCTCTATAGATCAACTCTTCCATCAGTGGTCCTAGAAAGAACAGGGCTATATAGATACCTAGCTCGGCAAAGTTAGTCCCACTATAACCGATCAATACGGCCCAACCTTCAGCAGTTGACTGAACGTGTCTAGCTGTTTGAATATTAAAAAATATATGAGCTACCGCTACTAGGGCTGTTAGGATTGAATACCAGAGCCATTTTTTTCTCGAAACGCGAAAGAGATAGCCATGGCCTGTCTTAACAAGAATCCCAATCATGACTCCACTAAATAGCAAACTCAAGATATTTCGAATCCAGAAGAAATTGCCTATCTGAGAAGAAAATTGCCAATAGTTTTGGACAATAAGCGTCAGCTGAGAAAGGCCAAATACGAAAAATAGGTAAGAGAAGACAGCACTCATTTTGAAAAGAAGACGATATTTTTTCATAATAAATCTCCTATAGATGTATGTGTATCAATCGCCTAAACCCTCAGAATCACTTCTTTCATTTTTGCATCCTAAAAATCACTACCTCCCCTAGAGAACTAAGGAAGGCAGTGATCACATTTTTAGGAATTAGGAATGAATACACGAAATCAATCGAGCTTATGATTTTTTGTTTTTCAAGAATTCGTCGTATTGTTTTTGCATTTCGTTCAATACTTTTTCGTAGGCACCTTCAGATTTCAATTTTTCCATCAATTCTGGAATAGCTTTATCTGGGTCTACAGTACCAGTGTTAATAGCTGTATCGAATTGTTGCATTGTGTTAGAGATTGCTGAGATTTCAGATTTCACACTGTCAGTGTTAAAGATGAATCCAAGTGCTGGAGATTCCTTAGCTTCTGCCAATTGTTTCTTAGAATCTTCGATTTGTTGATCTGTAACGTTTTCGTTGATGTAAAGGATCCAGTTGTTACCAGTGTTCCAACCTGACATGTGAGTGTTTCCTTTGTATCCATCAAGGACGCGGACACGGTTTTCTTTACCTTCAACTTTTTCCCAGTTCTTGCCTTCTGGACCGTAAACAAGACCGTTCAAGAGTTCTGGGTTAGTGTTCAAGAGGTTCAACACTTCCATTGATTTTTCTTTGTTCTTAGAGTTGTTTGAGATGACAAAGTTAGCAACTTGTGTTGTTTGGTTTTTCTTGATAAAGTTAGTGATTGGTTTGATTTGGATGTCTTTGTTAGCAACACGTGAGAGCAAGCTGTTACCGTAGTCAGCTGGTCCTACTGTTTCTTCACGAACGAACCAAGTATCTTGTTGAAGGTCAAATGAAGTGTCGCTTGTTGCTACGTCTTTTGGAATGTATCCAGCTTCATAGAATTTGTGAAGAGTCTTCAAGTGTTCTTTGAAACGAGGTACTTCGTAACGGTTTACAATCTTAGTAGTGTCTCCTTCAAGGTCGATAACAAATGGAAGTCCATTTGGTACTGGGTAGTCAAAGTTATCAGATGGGATAAAGTTCTTCGTAACCGCAAATGGTACTACATCTGGAGCTTTTTCTTTGATTTGTTTCAAGACTGGCTCAAGTGTTTCGTATGAAGTTACACCTGAAATATCGATACCGTATTTAGCAAGAAGAGTTCCGTTGAAGGCAAAGTTTTGAGATGATGCAACGTTAGCTGCAACTGGTACTGCATAGATCTTACCGTTTACAGTGTTCCCTTTGATGTAAGCTGGGTCAAGTGCTTTGTAAAGCTCTGCTCCTTCTTTTTTATACAATTCAGTCAAGTCAGCATAAGCACCTTTTTGAGCATTTACGACATAGTTAGATGCAAATGCGATATCATAGTTTTCACCAGATGATGTGATAACAGACATTTTCTTATCATAGTCACCCCATCCGAGGTATTGGATATCCAATTTAGCACCGACTTTTTCTTCGATGATTTTGTTTGCATTTTCTAGCAATTCATCCAAGTTGTCTGGTTTGTCACCGATTTGGTACATTTTGATAACAGGTTTATCACCTGAAGCTGAGTCAGCAGCTTTTTTGTTGTTACCTGAAAGGTTTCCACAAGCAGCAAGACCTGCAGCCAAAGCGACTACGCTAGCAGATGCAAAAGCATATTTTTTCCAGTTTTTCATGATAAAAACTCCTTTTTTTATTTTTTAACTTATAAACGATTTAATGATTTTAACTTCAGCCACTAAGATGAAGTTGGGAAGGGAGAAACGCTGTTTCTCAGCAAGTCCTATTCTTTCACACCACCGATGGTCAAACCTTTTACAAAGTAGCGTTGGAAGAATGGGTACAGAATCGCGATTGGAAGGGTTGCAACAACAACCATGGCCATACGACCTGTTTCTTTCGGTAGAGCAACCCCCAGTTGGCCAGATAGGCCGACTGCTTTTGCAATGTAGTCCATATTTTGCTGAATTTGCATGAGCAAATATTGCAATGGATACAAGTTATCACTCTTGATGTAAAGAAGGGCGTTGAACCAGTCGTTCCAGAAACCAAGTGCTGTCAAAAGCGTGATAGTTGCGATACCTGGAAGTGACAATGGCAAACAGATCTGGAAGAAGATCCGAGCTTCACTGGCTCCATCGATACGAGCGGATTCGAGAATAGCTTCTGGAATGGTCTTCTTGAAGAAGGAACGCATCAAGATGATGTTGAATGGTGAGAGGAGCATTGGAACAATCAGGGCCCAAACCGTATCACCAAGTTGAAGCAAACGAGTCACCACGATATAGCCTGGTACCAAACCAGCATTGAACAACATACTAAGAAGGGCAAAGATCGTAAAGAATCTGCGGTACTTAAAGGTTGTCCGTGAGATGGCGTAGGCATAAGTGGTTGTGATGAAGACGTTGGTCACTGTCCCGACCACTGTTACAAAGACTGAGATAAAGAGCGCTTGGAGGATTTTATCCTTAAACTGAGCCAAGAACTCAAAACCATCTAATCCAAACTGTGATGGGAAAAAGCTATATCCATACTGGAGGATGCTCTTTTCGTCTGTCACCGAAATGATGATAACGAAGATAAAGGGCAAGATACAAGAAAGAGCAATCAAACCAGAGATGATACTAAAGAAGATATCTGCCTTCTTACTAAAGGAGTGAATGCCGACATTATCAATTTTTTCTTTTTTAATTTTCTTTTCTGCCATATTCTCCTCCTTTCTAGAACAAAGCTGAGTTTGGATCAACTCGTCTTGCAAGCAAGTTTGATAGGATAACCAGGATCAAGCCGACAACGGATTGATAAAGACCAGCTGCTGAAGCCATACCGATATCTGCTGTCTGAGTCAAACCATTAAAGACATATACGTCCAAAACGTTGGTTACATTGTAAAGCTGACCAGCATTGTGTGGGATTTGATAGAAGAGACCGAAGTCTGCACGGAAGATATTTCCGACTGCAAGGATGGTCAAGACTGTTACAAGCGGAGTCAACTGAGGAATGGTTACATTGCGAATGCGTTGCCACTTGCTAGCCCCGTCCACTGTTGCTGCTTCGTAGTAGGTTGGATCAATTCCCATGATCGTCGCATAGTACATGACACTGCTATATCCAAAGCCTTTCCAAATACCAAGGAAAAGGAGAAGATATGGCCAAATGCCTAAGTCAGCGTAGAAGTTGACTTCCTTCATGCCAATGGAGGTTAGGAAATGGTTGAAAACCCCTTTGTCAATGTTTAGGAAGGCATCTGTAAAGAAACTGATGATAACCCATGACAAGAAGTAAGGGAACAACATAGACGTTTGGAAAATCTTAACCATTCTCTTAGAGCGAAGCTCGCTGAGGATGATGGCAATCCCTACTGATACAATCAAACCGATAAAGATGAAGCCGAGATTGTAAAGAACGGTATTTCGAGTGATGATAAAGGCATCTTTTGAACTAAACAAGAATCTGAAATTATCTAACCCGACCCATTTACTATTCACAATACTATCTATGAAACCATTACTGGTCATATGGTAGTCTTTAAAGGCGACCACATTCCCAAATACTGGAATGTAGAAGAATAGAATCAGCCAGAGAGCCCCTGGTAAAACCATCAAGAGAAAGATCCAGTTATCTCTCAAGGTCTTTGAAAACTTTTTCATAATTTCCTCCCTTTTTATTCCTAAAAACTGATTCTATCGAATTTTTAGGTTTGATAACGATTACATTATTAGTATACTCCTATTTGAAGGTCAGTTTAAACTACTAATTATAGAAAAAACTCCACAAATTATTTTATGTGGAGAAGTTTTTTATAAGAAATAGGTTTCACGAGAAACACTCTGCATACGATAAGTGTATTTCCGCTTTACTGATTGAAAACTTGTTCCAATACTGGATGATGAAACACAACAAAATGAACCTGAGCATTTATGATAGCCCCTGATTCGTTTTTCTCAATCTCCGGCTGTCCTTCGGTGTGTAAAAGAGCAGGATTACCATCCTTGTAGCCAAAGAGAATCACCTCTGTCTCTGCTTCATTCACATAGCAAGCTAGGATATCAAACCTCCCAGAACCAGAACCAGCAATATAGCCATACCATTTAAAAGTATAATTCATCCCATCCACTTGCCCAAATTGCATTATCTGGTCTGGTACTGCTAGTCCATAGTAGTGACCATATGTTGCTAAGTTAGTTGACTTAAATCTTTCACCTTTACTATCCGAGTAGGATTCCATGGCTGTTTTTATCTTTTCTATTAAAGAACTATTATCTGTATCTGGCTCGCTCTCTGTAGTTACACTAGTTTTGGAAAGAAACTCCTTAAAACGTTGCGCTAAATCTGTGTTTTCAGTCTCTTCAAAGTTTGCAGTAGGGATAGTTTCCAGTGTCTTATCGGCATGCAAGACCTGTGCTTGCCCATCTTTCAGTGTAAACAAGTAGAAATGTTTGTTCTGCTTGTCATAGTAAGCATCCAAAATCAAGTAGTCATAAGCATTGTCACTCGATACTCCAAAAACATTCCATTTGACACTTTTCTGAGAGACAGTTGTAGTGTCTAATTTTTTGATTAGTTCATTTTTTTCATCAAAGTTTGCATGCTCTAGTCTATGCCCCATAGAAGAAGCCCAGCTTGCAAACTTTTCCTCCCACTTTTCAGTATCGTATTGAATGAGCTTCTGAAAATCCAAGTAATTCTTCATAATCAAGGCTTGATCAGTCGGATTAGATAACTGGAGTTCTTCCATAGCTGTAACCGTAGCAGCCATAGGTGATTGGACGGTTGTATCCTTGGATTCTCTTTCGTGGAAAAGAGCCTTTTGATAGGAATCTGCTAAATAGTGAAAATAGTTGGTTGTTTCCTTGGTTTGTTGCTCCCTTGGTATTGACGGACTAGTTACCCTATCTTCTGTCGCCTTGTGGCAGGCAGATAAAACTAGCACACTCGCACCTAGGACTAGTAGTAGCTTTTTCATGGTCAGACCTCCAAACTATCCTTACACCTTCATTATACTCCTTCCCTATCTCCAAATCAAAAAACATCTCCATCAATTTAAAAGGAGATGTTTAACTGTTTGTGATAAATACCTAAGTCGTATAAATCGTCGACGCTGTCGCAATGGTATGCCACTGATTAGCTGTAGTTGCTGCGAAATCCTTGTCTGCGTAGAAGTCAGTAAATGGTAGGATTTCAACTTCTAGCTCGTCGATGCGGTCAATCTGCCCTGCCAGATAAGCCTCGATACGGCTTTCTGCTCGTTTGATACGTTGCAAGAGTCCGCCCATACGGATATCGACTGTATCCAAACCAAAGACCTTGTTTTCTTTCAACCATTGGTGGCTAAAGAGTTTGTGGAAGGTTTCGATAGCGCTTCTCAATTTTGGTAATTCTTCTCTGGCAATTTGTTGCAAGCTGACTTTGTCACCGGCTTTGTAAGCTTCTCGGATGCGTCGTCCCACATCCACTTTACTGCTTAAAATAGCATTCAACTGAGACTGTGTTTCAAAGAGATAGGCGTAGATGCCTGCTTTGTCTTTGATAGCAGCAAGCGTCTCAGCTGCCTGAGCAAAGTGTGGCCCGTCCTGTTCAGGTGTCATGTGCTGGTCAAGGATCGGACAGAGAATATCCTGATAAAAGACATAGCGGTTAGGGTTGATGCCACTGAGATTGTCCGGCAGATCTGGCAAGAGGTTGGCAAGGTCAATCTGCATGAAATCCTCAACTGATAGACCTGTATTGGTCTTGAAGTGAGCAGACAAACGGTCGAGGTTATTGCGGTAGCTGAGCTCTGCCCAAATTTGCAGACTTGGTAGGATAGAGAACTGGGCAGTTTCACCACCATTGTCCCCCCAACCCGTCACGATGACTTCTTTTATCTGATTAGCACGACAGGCTTTATTGGCCTCGATAGCGATGAGACGGCTGAAATAGTTGTTGGGTGTGAAACCGATCCACTTCCAAGCTCCACCTGCAAAGGCGATATCCTGGCTAATCTTGTGGTGGTTGCGGAAATTGCGGTTGTATTTTTCCTCGCTATCCTGATAATAATCCCAGTAAACCAAGGTCACACGGTCTTTGAGACGGTCTAGGTAGACACGCGTTTCCTCTGGAATCTCCACATCACGGTCGTACTGACCATCCGCTGACATGAGTTTAAAGAACATATCACTCCACATCTGGCAGTGGAAACCATACTTGTCTGCAATATCCAGCACGCGCTCCAAGTGTTGACACATGAGAAGACTACGGTCCACAACGCCGTTCAAGATAAGGTAGCGTCCCAAACCAACCAAGTGGGCTTCGTCCATCCCGATATTGACCTTGCGAGTCTGCAGTTTAGACAGAGTGGCAAACATGCCATCAATCAAATCATAAACCTTTTCTTCGCCGATAAGAAGAATGTCCTCTACATCACGGAGCTCCTGCACTTCCTTGACACCCCATTTGACAAAGGCTGATAAGTGGGCCAAGGTCTGGATGCAAGGCACAAAGGTCATGTCAAACTGCTGGGCGTAGGTTTCTATTTCCTGCAACTCCTCAGCCGAATAGGCGCCACGGAAGTAACCGAAATAAGGCTGCCCCTCAATCTGGTAGGTGTCTTCCATGTAAAGCTCAAAGGTTGAGTAGCCCATGAGAGCCAAGACCTCAATCATCTGCTTGGCAGAGGCGACATTCAAAACTGCATTTCGCGAACAGTCTGCCATGTAGGCTAAATCTTCATAAGCAGCTTGTTCTTCAAGGTCTACCTTATCACCTTCTGCTAGAGCTGTTGCCAACAAGGACAAGGCTCGGTAGAGTTGGTGAGGTTTGTCATAAGTTAGTTGATAGTGTCCACCCTCACCCTTGATAGAGATAGAGGCTTGGTCAGACTGAGCGACTGCAACTTCCACATCTGGTAAAGAGATATGCTTTGTCAGTAAGTCGATTGCCTGAGTTTGTTTGGGACTAAGTCCTGTAAATGTTACCATTGGTTTTCCTCCTGTAGCCAGTTGACAAGGGCACCGTAGAGATTGGCATCTGCGTGATAGGTGCAGGCCTGGATAACTGGTGCGACCGTGTATTCTTCGTAGGTCTCGACAAAGTTATCGACAGCCTTCTTGACGCCTTGGATAAAGTCTGGATTTTGGCTGATAGAGCCACCCAGACTAATAACATCTGGATCAATCAGATACTGAATATTGAGCAAGCCTTGAGCCAGATTACGGTTCATGCGTAAAATAGCTTCTTGACAAAGAACATTGCCAGCTGCGGCCTCTTGGTAAACCTTGCGTCCGTCCCAGTCAGTCTGACCAGACTTCTTAATTACGTAGCGCACCATATTTCCAGTTGACGCTAGTTGCGACCAGTTGTTGAGCTTTTCCGCGGGCTCGATAGTTGTCATGTAGCCAAACTCTCCTCCCAAGCCGTGGCGACCTCGGTGAAGCTTGCCATTGATAATCATGGCACCACCGATTCCAGTCCCAATCACGACACAGGCTACATTTTCAATCTCTGGATGTGCTAGCAGTTCACTCAGTCCAACACAGTTGGCATCATTTTCTAGATGGACAGGTAGCTGATGATGAGCAAGAGCTTCATACCAAGAAAAGCCATGGATGTAAGGCACAGCACTGATTCCCTCAATGACACCTGTTTCTTGATTGACCGCTCCTGGAACACTCATGGCAATGCCCTTATAATCTTGCTCTGCCAAGCGTTGGTCTAGCCAATCTAGTAAATCCTCCAAACTTTCTGGCGTCGGAGTACTTGTCTTATCTAGTATCTTTCCATCAGGAGTCAGACTGGCAAACTTAATCCCAGTCCCTCCGATATCAATGGTTGCAATGGTCATTGTTCTTTACCATAAAAAGGGGCGAATCAGCAGTTAGCCCTTACTTTTTCGCCCCTCCTTTCTATCTCATAGTATTAGTTATCAAACACTTTAAAACTGTTAAATGTCTTCTTTTTTGATCAATTCTGTACGAATTTCTTGTGGAGCCAATAGTCCTGAATGAACTGGATATGGTCGCTCAAGTAAATCAAGAATGGTTTGTTGGTATTCAGATATGCGCACATTTTCTTGGCTCATATTGTAGTAACGGAGAACATATCCTTCTTCATTTTCCGCCACTTTAAAGGCTGTTGGGCAAACTTGTGGTAAGCTCAGTGCCGCATGACTCAAGAGGCTACCAGTCGCAGCAACACTTCCTTCTTGTTTAGCAACTTGAAGACTAGTGAATGGTGTTTGGAAGGCTTTAGCACGACGGAAGGCTGAGAAGCGCTCCCCTGCTTGGTGGCATTCGAGAGCAAACTCGACTTCAAACTTACGCAAGCACTGAGCCTCTGGTGTCGGGAAGTAACCCCAGTCACCTAGCTCACCTGAGGCACGAAGAATGGTCACAGCAATGGTATCGTCTCCAAGGATTTCATACTCGTGCAATCCTTTATTAGCCACTGTCACCCCTTTTTCATTATCATACAGACTGACAAAGGCTTGTTGGTGTTGAGGATTTTCAGGATTTTCCCATGAAGCTGCTGGTTTGTTTGGTCGTGTCACCACCTCATAAATGCTTTCAGAATCATTGCTTGGACGCGTATTATGAGTCTTGACCAAGAGACGGATACGGTGGTCCTTAGCGGTGTTGGTAAAGCGAGTCTTGAAGCGGATTTGTGGATTGTCAACAAAGACAGTCATCTCTGTTTCAAGAGGAAGGGTTGTCCATTCATCTGAACGTCCAGCTTCACGCGTCATAAACTCGACGATGCCTCTTTGTTCCGCATCCAGTTTTTCATCAGCACTTACTGGAATTGTCAATTCATGCTTGAGCAAGATCTTGGCAAAACGAGCTGTATTTTCCAAGACCTCATAGCCTTTCAGCTCGGCGTAGATAGGTTCTGTTCCTTTTGGTTGGAAATAGATATACTCATTTCCGATGTCACCACGGTCTTCAAAGCGAACAACATCTTCATACGCTTCATGAGTTGTCTTGTCGTAGACTGTGATATTGTCATCCACACTGACCGTTACAAATGGCGTATCAATCACTCCATTTTGGTAAATACCATCACGGTGTTCCTGTTCTCCTTCGAGCAATTGGAAGGTTGTCCAAGAAAGTGGTGCCAGATGAACAGGTACTGTCACGCGCACTTGTCGAGCGATACGAGCCTGGCGGAACTTGTCTTTTGGCAAATCATACTCAAAATTAGCTCCCAGATCTTCGATTTTCGCTTCTACAGCATGCCCTTCCAAGTCCTCAACACGGTAGCTTGGCAAGGTCAAGGCTGCCATCTTCTTATAGCCTTCTGTTGGGTGCAATTCTTTGAAATCACAAGTCGCCACATCAATCACTGTGCTGACCGTATCAACCTTGTCATGCAAGCCTGTGTTAATGACGGTAAAGAGATGGTCGCTTTGGGCTTCGTGGGTTGCGATTTTACCCTTCCACTCGTTGAGAAGATTGGTTTTAACGAAATTTCCGACTTGGTTGACCTTGGCAAAACGTGTTTCCATCTCACGGTGAACCTCGTCCACGCTACAGCCACAGATACTGTCATGTGGCGCATTTTGTAGAAGGACTTTCCAAGCATAGGTCAACTGGTCCTTATGGTTGTGCCCACCAGTGATGACAGTCAATGGCTCCACCACTTGTTCTAGGAGGTTGCTATTTTCTTGGAAGGCTTGTTTGAGGTAAATCCGTGATGAAGAAGTGTTGGCAAGTGTGTACCAGCCATCTGTTTCCTGGCTCGTCAACTCACCCGTAACGGTAGATAGTTGCTCAGGTAGAGCACTTTCTACTGCATGGACATAGTCATCAAATGAACTATGAACGAAAGTCACATCTGGGAAGAGTTCATTGGCCACACGAATGGCTTCACTCAGATTTCGCTGTACAGGCTGGTGGTCACATCCGTTCATCATCAACCATTGGTTGGTCGAAGCGTAGTCTCGCACGTCTGACAGTTTTTGTTTCCAGAAGGCTAGGGCTTCATCCTTATCAACTGGGATTTCATTCCCATTACTATACCAGTTGGCAAAGAGGATACCGAGGACACGACTTCCGTCCGCACCCTGCCAGTACATTTCTGAAAACTGAGAAGTGAACTGCTCATCTTCGAGGACTTGGTTGTCAAATCCAATCGGCTTGACACCACGCCCAAAGGCTGCCACGTGAATGCCTGATTTTTGAAGGATTTGAGGAGCTTGTCCCATATTTCCAAAGGTATCTGGGAAGTAACCAATCTGAGTGGATTTGCCCCATTTTGCACATTCTGCTTGACCAATCAAGGTGTTGCGGACATTGGCTTCGCTGGAAATCAAGTAATCATCCTGCAAGATGTAAAAGGGACCAATTTTGAGTTTGCCTTGGTCGATGTAACGTTGGACTTTGTCGCGATTTTCAGGACGAATTTCCAAGTAGTCATCAAGGACAATAGTTTGTCCGTCCAAGTGGAAACTCTTGAACTCAGGGTCATTTTCAAAGAGATCAAAAAGATTGTCAAATAACTCCACCAACTGCATCCGGTGGCTTTCAAAAGGCAAGTACCACTCACGATCCCAGTGACTGTGTGAGATAATATGAACTACAACATTTTCCATGAGAAAAACCTCATTCTAACTTAAATTTTTATTTCTATCTAACTAAAGAACTGGCTAGCGAATATCTAGATAATCCAAGACCAATTCACAGAACATCATGTTGGCCCAAGAAAACCATTCACGTGAGTAAAGCGTTGGGTCGTCCACGTGGAAGCTTTCGTGCATGACACCTGTGCCACCATCGCAGGCAACCAGCTGATCGAGTAAGAATTTCTTCTCTGCCTTATCTCTTGTTGTCAAGCCTTGGATAGATAGGGCAATCGGCCAGATATAGCGATAAAAGGTATGAGAACTTCCGAGACCACTGGCATATTCTCCTTGGTAGAAGTATGGATTTTCAGGGCTCAGAATGGTGCGACGAGTTGCTTGATAAACTTCGTCTTCAATGTCGCAATAGCCCAGATAAGGCGCCGCCAGCAGACTCGGTACATTTGGATCGTCCATGATGCTAGCATTTCCTAGGCCATCCACTTCAAAAGCGTAAATCTTTTCACCCTTGCTGTTAGTGGTGTAGGCGTAATTTTCAATCCCTTCTTGGATCTCAGCCTGGAGACGCTTAGCGTCTGCAATGATACTCTCGCTATCAGCCAGGTCTAGTTCTGCAAAAATTTCTTGCACATACCCCAAAACGACTACGGCAAACATATTTGACGGAATCAAATAGCTATACTGACAGCAGTCATCACTTGGACGGAAGGCTGACCAGGTCATACCTGTCACTGCAAAGTCAGGTCCAAATCCATCATTTACCAGAGTATCTTCCTTGCGGTCCGTATCACGGACAAAACGATAAGGAGAGTTCTTGTGGTCTTGTTCCACTGTCCACAGATGAAGAATTTCCTTGGCCGCTTCGACAAAAGTCTCATCAAACTGACTGGTCTCGCCAGTCTCTTTCCAAAGGAGATAAGCCAGTTGCAAAGGATAGCAAAGCGAGTCCACCTCGTACTTTCGTTCCCAAATCCAGCCATTAAGCTCTGTGTGATCAGTCTCATGGTGCCCCTTCCAGTTCTCCTCAATGTTAAAGGAATTGGCATAAGGATCCTTGAGGATCAAGATCATCTGACGCTTGACCAAACCTGCAATGGTCTGACGCAAGAGAGGATCTCTTTTAGCCACATGCAGGTAGGGTCTGAGTTGGGCCGTTGAATCCCGAAGCCACATGGCAGGAATATCCCCTGTCAGTACAAAGGTCGAGCCATCTTCTAGGATTTCAACCGTATTGTCCAAGGTGTCTGTGTAGCAACGCTCAAAGACATCCACCCACTCTGGATGGTCCTTGGCCCGCTCTGCTACTTGGTCCAGCCATTCTCTAACAATCTCTTTCGAATAAACCATAATCGATTTACCTCTTTCAAACAAGTTTCATGTTCAGTATATAGTTTTTGAGAAAGAAAATACATACACAAATGATAGTCATTTTTCTACAAAATTGCTTACTTTCGCCCCCCATATCTAAAGGCCTCATTTTTCTGATATAATGTAGAAAAACAGCTAAAGGAAAGACTATGAAACCACTACTTGAAACCATCGATACCCGCTTTGGGACTGCTAGCAAGCATGCCTTTTCTCGGGGAAATACCCTGCCTTACACAGGCGTCCCTTTTGGGATGAATTACTTTGTTCCCCAGACCAGTGACCAGGAGGGAGCTTGGTTTTTCGATCCGCATCTGCCCATCTTTCAGGGGATTCGATTAACCCACCAGCCCAGTCCTTGGATTGGGGACTACTCTTGGCTACTCCTGACACCTGTTACAGGCCAACTGGGCGGAGACAGCCTCTTCCATCGCCAGTCTTCCTATGACCTAGATAAGGCCTCTTTCCAACCTCATTATCTGAAGATTTTCTCCCTGCGCTATCAGATTGAGACCCAGCTTACTCCAACTTGCTACGGCGCTTCTATTCGTTTGGAGCAAAAGCAAGGGAAAGCCCTCTCCCTCTATCTTCATGCAGCAGATGACCTAACAGTCAAGCAAGTAGATAAGCGGACTCTGGCCCTAAGACAAGAAGGTAAAACAGAGACCAATAAAAATCCGCTGATACTGTTCACTGCCCTACAAATGAATACAGATATTCTTGCAGTCAGCCAAGAAAGCGGAGACTGGCGGATTGACTTCGCAGATAGTCACGCTGAAATCCAGCTAGCGACTTCTTTCATCTCTCCTTCTCAAGCTCTGCTTAATCTACCTCAAAAGGACTTTGACAGCTGTAAAGCAAGTGCACAAGCAGACTGGGAAAATCTCCTCCATCGTTTTGATGTGCTGGAAACAGGAGAGGCTGACCGAACCTTCTTTGACCACTGCCTCTACAGACTCTTCCTATTTCCTCAGACTTTTTATGAGGTGAACAAATCAGGACAAGCCATCCACATGGATCTGGCTACTGGTACTGTCAAGCCCGGCGTCCTCTTTAGCAACAATGGCTTCTGGGATACCTTCCGCACTACATTTCCCCTCTTTGCCCTTATCATACCGGAGCACTATCATCGCTTTTTAGAAGGTTTCCTCAATAGCTACCGCGATACTGGTTTCCTGCCAAAATGGCTGGCCCCAGATGAACGTGGCATGATGCCTGGTACCCTGCTAGATGGCATTATCGCAGATAGCGCCTGCAAGGACATAGCTCCCGACTTGGAAGAAGAACTCCTCCAGGCCATGCTTGAAACAGCCACTAAGTCCGACCCTCTCGGCATCAATGGTCGCCACGGACTAGCCCAATACCAAGAGCTTGGCTACCTCTCTACCGACCACCACGAAAGCGTCAGCCACACCCTAGACTACGCCTATAGTGACTTTTGTATCGCCAGCTGTGCCGAAAAGCTTGGTCAGAATGACATCGCGGAAACTTATAGAACTTCGTCACAAAATTACCACCTTCTATTTGACACTGCGACGGGCTACATGCGAGCGCGAGATAGCCAAGGCAACTTCCGTCCTGACTTCTCCCCTTATAGTTGGGGACGCGACTACGCCGAATGCTCTGCCATTCAAGCGACTTTAGGCGTCCTCCACGACATCCCAGGCTTAAGCCAGCTTATGGGTGGAAAAGAAGCCTTCAGCCACTATCTTTTGAAAGCCTGTCAGGACGCTCCTCTCTTTGAAACCACCGGCTATGGTTACGAGATTCATGAAATGAGCGAGATGGCTACCGCTCCTTTTGGACAACTCGCCATCTCTAACCAGCCTAGCTTCCACATTCCATATCTCTTTCGCTACAGCAACTACCCAGACTACACTGCCCTTCTCATCAAGATACTGCGTCAGAAAGCCTTTCACCCAAACTGGCAAGCCTATCCTGGCGATGAGGATAATGGCAGCCTCTCAGCTTGGTACATCTGGTCGGCTCTCGGTTTTTATCCGACCTGTCCGGGCAAGCCCAGCTATGATCTCGGAGTCCCTCTCTTTGACCACCTCCGTATCTACCTGGCTAAGGAAAATAAATGGCTGGATATCCATACCGAGCAAAACTACAGTCATTTCAACTTTGTCAAAGAATGCCGATTGGACAAGTCCCCAGTATCTAGCATCCAACACCAAGACCTCTTGAAAGCTGAGCAACTGACCTTCACTCTCAGCTGGTTGCCAAGTCACTCATAACCAAAAGAACCTTTGCATCGCGCAAAGGTTCTTCTTTTATGAAACTTGGACCTGAAGCTGGTCAACCAGCTGCCCATCTACCGTCAGATTCAGATAAAAATCTAAGCTTTTATCTCCTGCAAAATACAAGGTTGGTAGCGTTAGCTTTTTTTCAGTCTCGCCAACTTGAAACGCAAGGACTTGAATCTCGTCCCGATAAGCGACACCATGCACACCCGTCCCTGGTTGAATCGAAATCTTAGCTTCTAAAGGAGTACTAGATTCTCTTCGCTTCACTGTAAAGTGGGCATTTTCTCCCTTGGTCACAGCTAGACTGCTCTCAGAAAAAGCTAGATCCTGAGAGTTTGCTTTTTTCGACAAGATAGGAGTTTTATAGAGAGAAATCTTAGTTAACAAAGGCAAATCCTGGGCCTCTGTGATGATGACACGTATCTTCTGCGCCTCAACGACTGATCCTCGAAAGAGACGTTTGTAGCCAACAGTATAGCCGGAGCCAAACTCCTGCCAGACGCCATCCAACTCTATCTGAACATGGAAAGCAGCGATGCGTTGCCCCAACTTCAAATCTTCCCTCAGCTCGATCACATCGAAAGTCTTGGGAGTTCCTAAATCGAGCTCTAATTGGATTGGCAACTCTGCACCACTTGCCCATAAACTAGTTTCCAGTCCATCTGTCAGATGATGACAGGCAAAGTCTGGTGATAGAGCTGGGCCAGATACCTTGGCTCCCAAAGCCAAATCTTCTTTATAGAGCTCGTCACGGTAGGCAGCAAATTCATAGAGACGCTGGATATCCTTCTCATCAAAGAGCCCATCTTTATTAGGGGGAATATTGAGTAAGAGAGGTGTCCCCCGCCCTACTGAGTGAAAGTAGATTTCGACCAACTCCTCAAGAGACTTGGGATCCTGATTCTCATGGTAAAACCAGCCCGGGCGAAGCGAAACATCTGCCTCACCGATTGAAAATAGCGTCCCCGAGGGATCTCCGTGCTGTAAATAATCCAATGCAGCCTCTGTCCCCAACTGGTCAGGCTTGACTTTTTGCCACAAGGGATCCCCTGCATAGCCCCGTTCATTGCCAATCCAGCGAATACTAGTTCCCTCAGTTGAGAAAATCAAACAATCGTCCTGCAAGTCACGAATGGTTTCAAACCAAGTCTCAAACTCATAGTTGACCTGCTGGGCCCCTTCGCCTCGAGCACCATCCGTCCAAACCTCAGCGAACTTGCCAGCATTGCCATAGGCAGGATTTGATAAAATTTCCTTCAACTGAGCCAGATAATAGGCATTGTAGTCTGCTTCTCGGTCCACATGATAGAGGGGACTATGGGCATCCCAAGGAGATAAATAAACTCCCATATCCATGTCAAACTCAGTTGCAGCTTGGGAAACTTCAAGGAGCAAGTCCCCCGCTCCTTTCCTCCAAGGACTAGCCTTGACCGAATAGTCTGTGTATGCGGTCGGGTAGAGCACAAATCCATCGTGGTGCTTGACCACCAAAATCAGTTTTTTAAAACCTGTTTCTTTGAGCACTCGAACCCATTCACGCGCATCCAACTTGGTCGGGTTAAAGCGTTCAGGCTCCTCCTGACCTGTTTTCCCCATTCTTGGTCATAAAAGGTATTGGGGCCAAAATGGATAAAGGCAGCTAGTTCATCCTCTAAATAATCCAGCTGGGCCTGAGTTGGTAATGGTCCATGCGGTTTTATTTTTGTCATCATCTCATATCTCTTTCTCTGATTATTTCTCTTGTTCACAAAGTTATCCACAGATTGTTGATAAGAAAACATGCCTAAAAACTAGCTTTTCTAGACTCCAGCTCTTTGACTTTGAACCTATCACCTTCAGCAAACTCTGCTCAAATCCCCACTGCACTAGGATTTCTACTAGAAAGATGGCCAGTTACTAGTTTCTGGAACCATTATCAGGAACCCTCTTGGATATTAGCTGGATGTCCTTCTCTCCCCAAACTTATCCACAAGTTGTGAATAAACCATTCTTCCTAGTTGTTACCTCGTTGACTATAACAAAAAATCTAGGTACCGTCAATAAGACAAGGCTGTCTTCCTAAATACTCAGAAAAGATTCTATAATTTGTACAATATACATTTTATGCCATTCGAAAGAAAGGCTTTCAGATAGATTTCATATAATTTTCTAAACGACTTTCAATCACTGCTCCTCTCAATTCCTCGTCAGAACTGAATTAAAATCTGGACATTTCTTCTTAAAATGTGAAATTTAGCATAATTTTTTCAAAAAATATTATATTCTTTTTAGTAGAAGTTTATACATTTATTTCCTCTAATTCCTTTTGCCATCGTATAATAACATAAAATACTACTAAAACCTTGTTTTGTCCGAATTTTTAATCATTTTTTACTATTGACACGCCTCTGAGAATATGATATAACGTAAATGTAAGCGGTACCAAAAAGGTGCCATCGTAAAAATTTTTAAGGAGGAAAACACATGTCTTCACATCCAATTCAGGTATTCTCAGAAATTGGGAAACTGAAAAAAGTTATGTTGCACCGTCCAGGCAAAGAGTTGGAAAACTTGTTGCCGGACTATCTCGAAAGGCTTCTTTTTGATGACATTCCATTCTTGGAAGATGCGCAAAAAGAACATGACGCATTTGCTCAAGCTCTTCGTGATGAAGGAATTGAGGTCCTTTACCTAGAGCAATTGGCTGCTGAATCATTGACTTCCCCAGAAATCCGCGATCAATTTATCGAGGAATATTTAGACGAAGCCAACATCCGTGGTCGTCAAACCAAGGCGGCTATTCGTGAATTGCTTCACGGTATCAAGGACAACCAAGAATTGGTTGAAAAAACTATGGCAGGAGTTCAAAAAGTTGAATTGCCAGAAATTCCTGAAGAAGCAAAAGGCTTAACTGACTTGGTTGAGTCAGACTATCCATTTGCTATCGACCCAATGCCAAACCTCTACTTCACTCGCGACCCATTTGCAACTATTGGTAATGCCGTATCGCTTAACCACATGTATGCAGATACTCGTAACCGTGAAACTCTTTATGGTAAATACATTTTCAAACACCATCCAATCTATGGCGGAAAAGTAGAATTAGTCTACAACCGTGAAGAAGATACTCGTATTGAAGGTGGAGATGAGCTCGTTCTTTCTAAAGACGTTCTCGCAGTAGGTATTTCTCAACGTACAGACGCAGCTTCGATTGAAAAACTCTTGGTGAACATCTTCAAGAAAAATGTTGGATTCAAGAAAGTATTGGCATTTGAATTTGCTAACAACCGTAAATTCATGCACTTGGATACTGTCTTCACCATGGTTGACTATGACAAGTTCACAATTCACCCAGAAATCGAAGGCGATCTTCGTGTGTACTCTGTCACTTATGAAGATGAAAAACTCAAGATTGTTGAAGAAAAAGGTGACTTAGCTGAACTTCTTGCAAAGAACCTCTGCGTAGAAAAAGTTCATTTGATCCGTTGCGGTGGTGGCAATATCGTAGCAGCTGCGCGTGAACAATGGAATGACGGCTCCAACACTTTGACCATCGCACCTGGTGTAGTCGTCGTTTATGCCCGCAATACTATTACCAATAAGATCCTAGAAGAATACGGGCTTCGCTTGATTAAGATTCGCGGAAGCGAATTGGTTCGGGGCCGTGGTGGACCTCGTTGTATGTCTATGCCATTTGAACGTGAAGAAGTATAATCGCTGTTCAGTATTTGTCAATAAAAAATGTAAAAAATAGAAAGAGGAAATAATAGAATGACACATTCAGTATTCCAAGGACGTAGTTTCTTAGCAGAAAAAGACTTTACTCGCGCAGAGTTAGAATACCTTATCGGTCTTTCAGCTCACTTGAAGGATTTGAAAAAACGCAATATCCAACACCACTACCTTGCTGGTAAAAATATCGCCCTCCTGTTTGAAAAAACTTCTACTCGTACACGTGCAGCCTTTACAACTGCAGCTATTGACCTTGGTGCTCATCCAGAATACCTCGGAGCAAATGACATTCAGTTAGGTAAAAAAGAATCTACTGAAGATACTGCTAAAGTATTGGGACGCATGTTTGACGGGATTGAATTCCGTGGTTTCAGCCAACGTATGGTTGAAGAACTGGCAGAATTCTCAGGTGTTCCAGTATGGAATGGTCTAACTGACGAATGGCACCCAACTCAAATGCTCGCTGACTACTTGACTGTTCAAGAAAACTTCGGTCGCTTGGAAGGCTTGACATTGGTATACTGTGGTGATGGACGCAACAACGTTGCCAATAGCTTGCTCGTAACAGGTGCTATCCTTGGTGTTAACGTTCACATCTTCTCACCAAAAGAACTCTTCCCAGAAAAAGAAATCGTTGAATTGGCTGAAGGCTTTGCTAAAGAAAGTGGCGCACATGTTCTCATCACTGAAGATGCTGACGAAGCTGTCAAAGGTGCCGATGTACTTTACACAGACGTTTGGGTATCTATGGGTGAAGAAGACAAATTCGCAGAACGCGTTGCACTTTTGAAACCTTACCAAGTTAACATGGAATTGGTGAAGAAAGCTGGCAACGAAAACTTGATCTTCTTGCACTGTTTACCAGCATTCCACGACACTCACACTGTTTACGGTAAAGATGTTGCTGAAAAATTTGGCGTAGAAGAAATGGAAGTAACAGACGAAGTCTTCCGTAGCAAGTATGCTCGTCACTTTGACCAAGCAGAAAACCGTATGCACACTATCAAAGCTGTTATGGCTGCTACTCTTGGCAATCTCTACATTCCTAAAGTATAAAACTTACTCGTATACACAACACAGGGGTTGAGACGAAAGCTATGATAGCTTATCAGTTCTAGCAAAAGAAAGCACGGATTCTTTTTGACAAATTTGCCACCTTACTCTTGTCATCTTCCTGCTTCCTAGTCTCATTCTGATAAACGTCGGCTGTGCGTTCAACCCCTTTTATTAGTAGTAATGACTAATTTGTCTCTTGAAAAGACGCTACCTCCACTTCATATTTTATCATCATACCTGCCTGTAGCTCTTGGAGTTCTGTCAGGTTTACCATATTAAAGAAAGGAGAGCTCATGTCTCATAGAAAAATCGTCGTTGCTTTAGGCGGAAATGCCATCCTCTCCACTGACCCATCTGCCCAAGCTCAACAAGCTGCTCTGGTAGAAACAGCTCGTCATCTGGTCAAGTTGATTCAAAACGGAGATGAACTGATCATCACTCACGGAAATGGTCCTCAAGTTGGTAACCTCTTGCTTCAACACTTGATGGCAGATTCGGAAAAAAACCCTGCCTTCCCCCTTGATTCTTTGGTTGCCATGACCGAGGGTAGTATCGGTTTTTGGCTACAATGTGCTCTTGATAACGCATTGCTCGATGTAGGACTTGATAAAAATGTCACTTCTGTTGTTACCCAAGTTATAGTAGACAAAGAAGACCCTGCCTTTATCAATCCAACCAAACCAATCGGTCCATTCTACTCAGAAGAGGATGCCAAAGCTGAGAGCGAAAAAACAGGAGCAACCTTCAAAGAAGATGCTGGTCGTGGCTGGCGTAAAGTAGTAGCTTCACCAAAACCAATCGACATCAAAGAAATCAACAGCATCCGCACCTTGCTCGATAATGGTCAAGTTGTCATCGCAGCAGGTGGAGGAGGTATCCCTGTTGTTAAAAATGAAAACGGTTACTTACGTGGGGTCGAAGCCGTTATCGACAAAGACTTTGCGTCTCAACGACTAGCAGAACTCGTCGAAGCTGACCTCTTTATCGTCCTTACTGGCGTAGATTATGTTTATGTCAACTACAATAAACCAGACCAAGAAAAACTTGAACACGTTACTGTCAGTCAATTAAAAGAATACATCAAACAAGGACAATTCGCACCAGGTAGCATGCTACCAAAAGTCGAAGCTGCTATCGATTTTGTAACCAACCGCCCAGAAGGCAAGGCTGTTATCACTTCCCTCAGCAATCTAGGCGCCTTGATCGAGTCCGAAAGCGGAACAATTATTGTTAAAGACTAGCCATTTTAACCCAAGTACAAGCTCTAACTAGGAGTACTCAGGTAAACCAACATCATTCGTTTTTATACTTTGTGGCATAGTTTAGGAGGAAAAACAAATGAGTGAAAAAACAAAAAAAAGGTTCCAAATGCCTTCATCTTACACTGTTTTGATCATTATTATTGCCATTATGGCAATCTTGACTTGGATCATTCCAGCAGGTAAGTATGACACGAACGAAGCAGGTGGCCTCATTGCAGGTACCTATCAAACTGTTGACTCTAATCCCCAAGGAATTTACGATATCCTAATGGCTCCGATTCGGGCGATGCTCGGTCACGAACCAACTAAAGCCGCTATTGACGTAGCCTTCTTCATCCTCATGGTTGGGGGATTTCTAGGTGTCGTCAATGCGACAGGCACATTAGATGTTGGTATTGCCTCTATTGTTAAGAAATACAAAGGACGCGAAAAAATGCTGATCATCATCCTCATGCCCCTCTTTGCGCTTGGAGGAACAACTTATGGTATGGGTGAAGAAACCATGGCATTTTATCCACTCCTTGTCCCTGTTATGATGGCTGTTGGTTTTGATAGCATTACTGCCGTTGCCATCATCCTACTCGGTTCACAAGTCGGCTGTCTTGCCTCTACTCTCAATCCTTTTGCTACTGTTATCGCTTCTGATACCGCAGGTGTGTCATCTATGGACGGAGTTATCCTTCGTATCATCTTCTGGTTTGTTATGACAGGTATTAGTACTTACTTTGTCTACCGCTATGCAGAAAAGATTCAAAAGGATCCTACAAAATCACTTGTCTACTCTCAACGTGAAGAAGACCTTAAACACTTCAATGTCACTGATAACGAAAATGCTCCATCTGTCTTGAACAAGAAACAAAAACATGTTCTTGCCTTATTCATCTTGACTTTCATCATCATGATCGCCAGCTTTATCCCTTGGGTAGACTTGCACATCACTCTATTTGAAGACTTCAAGAATTGGTTGATTGGTCTCCCTGTTATTGGTGGAGCTATCGGTTCATCTGCTCTACCATTCGGTAGCTGGTACTTCCCAGAAGGTGCGATGCTCTTTGCTGTGATGGGTATTCTTATTGGTGTTGTTTACGGTCTTAAGGAAAGCAAGATTATCTCTACCTTTATGGCTGGTGCAGCAGATCTTCTCACCGTAGCCTTGATTTGTGCAGTAGCTCGTGGTATCCAAGTTATCATGAACGACGGTATGATTACTGCAACTATTCTACACTGGGGTGAAGTCGGACTTCAAGGTCTCTCTTCTCAGGTCTTCATCGTTTTGACCTACCTCTTCTACCTTCCTATGTCATTCCTTATCCCATCTTCATCTGGACTTGCTAGTGCTACAATGGGAATCATGGCACCACTTGGTGAGTTCGTTAACGTAAAACCTAGTCTCATCATCACTGCCTATCAATCTGCATCTGGTGTACTAAACCTTGTCGCTCCAACTTCTGGTATCGTTATGGGGGCTCTCGCGCTCGGCCGTATCAGTCTAGGAACTTGGTGGAAATTTGTTACTAAACTCATTGTCGTTATTGTCATTGTGAGCATACTTCTTCTTATCCTAGGTACCTTCCTACCATTCCTTTAGAACAAAGTATGAGGTAAAACGGATGAATTCATATATCACCGACTCCATTAAACAGAGCTTTTTACAGAGTTTAAAGACTCTTATCTCCTACCCATCTGTTCTCAAAGAAGGAGAAAATGGGACACCTTTTGGACAAGCTATTCAAGACGTCCTAGAAAAGACGCTGGAAATCTGCCGTGAACTTGGCTTTAAAACTTATATTGATCCCAAGGGCTATTATGGTTATGCAGAGGTTGGTGAGGGAGAACTCCTTGCCATCCTCTGCCACTTAGATGTTGTGCCTGCAGGAGATTTGTCAGATTGGCAATCTCCTCCATTTGAAGCAACTATCAGAGAAGGCAAACTCTATGGACGAGGGGCACAAGACGACAAAGGTCCTTCACTGGCAGCTCTCTACGCAGTGAAAAGCTTGCTTGACCAAGGCATCCAATTTAAGAAGCGCGTGCGTTTTATCTTTGGTACGGATGAAGAAACTCTTTGGAGATGTATGGCACGCTACAACACCCTCGAAGAACAAGCCAGCATGGGATTTGCACCGGATTCGTCATTTCCTTTGACATACGCTGAAAAGGGGCTCCTTCAAGTCAAGCTTCATGGCCCCGGCTCTGATCTTCTCAAGCTCGATGTCGGAGGTGCCTTTAATGTCGTACCAGACAAGGCAAGTTACCAAGGTCCTCTTTATGAAGCGGTTTGTAGAGGTTTGAAGGAAGCAAATTTTGATCACCAAACCACAGACCAAACCGTGACCGTACTCGGGGTACCTAAACACGCCAAAGATGCTAGTCAAGGTGTCAATGCAGTCATTCGACTTGCTAGTGTGCTCGCACCTCTCCAACCCCACCCTGCCCTCCATTTTCTAGCCGACAAAGCAGGGCAAGATGGTAGAGGGCTTGGAATCTTTGGAGAGGTTGCTGATGAACCGTCTGGTTCCCTTTCCTTTAATGTTGCAGGGTTGACCATCAATCCCGATCGCTCCGAAATTCGGATCGACATACGTATACCTGTGCTAGCAGATAAGGAGAAACTGGTGGCACAGCTCACTCAGTGCGCCAGAGACTACCAACTTGACTACCAAGAATTTGACTATCTAGCACCCCTCTATGTCGCAAGAGATAGCCAACTTGTTACTACCCTTATGCAAGTCTACCAAGAAAAAACCGGAGATAAAACTCCTCCTCTCTCATCAGGTGGTGCTACCTTTGCCCGCACCATGCCAAACTGTGTAGCCTTTGGCGCTCTTTTTCCAGGAGCGCAACAAACTGAACATCAGGCAAATGAAGCAGCTGTCCTAGACGATCTCTATCGCGCTATGGACATCTACGCAGAGGCGGTTTACCGTCTCGCAACCTAACCGGATAATCGTTTCTAGCAAAAAATCCCGCAGATTGCGGGATTTTCTCTTGCATCAATGTGCCAACATTTCCTGGGCGATTTCTTGACCAGATAGCTTATCTGGATAGTAAGTTGGCCAATTGTCCATCTCCTCAAAGAGAGCTTCTTGGCTGGTGCCTCCAAAGAAGATATGGAAATGTTCTGCCTTGACTGGGGCGATATTGTGGTCACTAAACTGAACATACTTGAACTGTCCAGCATCCGCATCTGTCGCTTCAAAGAGGAAGCGCACGCCACGATTGCCTTTCTTATAAGTCAAGATTTTCTTGCCGACATACTTGTAGGTGAATTTCTTGCTTTGGCCACCTTGAACAAATTCCATAGTGTTGTCCGTGATGTTGATCTTAGTCACATCTGTCTGATAGCCTTTTCTATAGTAGGCCTTGTACTCATCCTTGGTCATCTTACCAGTCAACTTAGCCTTGTAATCAAAGACTTGATCAAAAGTTCCATCTTCAAGGAAAGGATAAACTGACTGCCAGTTACCTGCATAGTCACTCAAGGTACGGTCTTTGACATCTGCATCCTCAAAGTAACCATTTTGAACTGTCTTGGTGTTTTCTTCCTTCTCTGGCTCGATTTCTGGTCCTTCTTGGTCCGTTGTCTGTTTCAAAGCCTTGAGGTTTTTCTCCATGATAGAGATGTAATTTTCTCCCGCCTTGGTATCCTCTTCTGTCAGACTTTCTAAAGGATTGAGGACATCTGTTTTGACACCTGCCTCTTTTGAAAGTGTATTGGCGAGGGCTTGTGAGGCATTTTCTTCAAAGTAGATATAAGAAATCTTGTTTTTCTTGATATACTCGGTCAATTCTGCCAAACGTGCTGCTGATGGCTCTGCATCTGGTGAGAGACCTGAGATGGATACTTGCTTGAGACCGTAGTCCAAGGCAAGGTAGTTAAAGGCAGCGTGCTGGGTCACAAAGCTCTTTTGTTTAGCTTGAGACAAGCCATCTGTGTAGGCCTTGTCCAAGGCTTGCAATTTTTCAATATAAGCAGCCGCATTCTTTTCAAAAGTCTCTTTTTTATCAGGATAATCTGCTGACAAGCTATCACGAATGTGTTCTACTAGTTTAATAGCACGAACTGGTGATAACCAAACGTGGGGATCGTAGTCGTGATGGTGATCCTCACCGCCATGATCATGCCCTTCCTCTTCTTCCTCACCACCTGGCAAGAGGAGCATATCACCTGTTGCCTTGATGGTTTTCACTTTTTTCTTATCCAAGGATTCTAGCAATTTTGGAACCCAAGTTTCCATATTTTCATTTTCATAGACAAAGGTATCTGCGTCTTGGATTTTGGCAACTGCCTTAGCAGACGGTTCGTATTCATGGGGTTCTGTACCAGCACCGATTAGAAGTTCTACATTAGCAGCATCTCCTGCGACTTGCTTGGTAAATTCGTAGACAGGGTAAAAGGTTGTCACGATATTTAGCTTCCCATCTGCCTGTTTTTGATTGGAACAAGCCACTAAAAACAAGGCACATAGGCTAGCCAGTAGTAAGCTAATTTTTTTCATTTCATTCTCCTATTTGATCAAACGTTTCAGTAGACTGACTAACAAAAAGACAGCTACAAAGATAATGGTGATACTAGCGCTGGCAGGTGTTTCTGCGTAGTAGGAAATGTAGAGTCCTGCCACCATTCCCAAAAAACCAATAGCGCTGGCTAGTAACATAACGGATTTGAAGTTTTTCCCCAGGCGCAGGGCAATGCTAGCTGGTAAGACCATAATGGTCGACACCAAAAGGGCTCCTGCAGCTGGAATCATAAGGGCAATGGCCACCCCTGTCACCATGTTAAAGAGGATAGACATGGTACGAACTGGCAAGCCATCCACAAAGGCCGTGTCCTCATCAAAAGTCAGGATGTACATGGGACGTAAGAATAAGAAAGTCAAGAGCAAAACGACCGCAGCAATGGCAAAGAGGAATAGCACCTGCTCCTGGCTAATGGTCACAATAGACCCAAAGAGGTATTGGTCCAAACTCATGGAGCTCGAACTTTTCCCCTTACTCATGACAATCAGAGACACTGCAAGTCCTGTTGACATGAGGATGGCAGTTCCGATTTCCATAAAGTTCTTATAGACTGTCCGGAGATACTCTAGAAAGACCGCAGCAATCAAGACGATAGCAATGGTTGAAATAGTTGGAGAAATTCCCAAAACCAGACCAAAGGCTACCCCTGACAGAGAAACGTGACTGAGGGTATCACTCATGAGACTCTGACGACGTAAGATAAGGAAGGTCCCAAGAACTGGAGAAAAGAGACTCATGGCAATGACCGCCAAGAAGGCACGCTGCATGAAGTCATAAGATAACAAACTAAGCATGGTCCACCTCCTGGTCGCTTTCGTGAACGTTGAAACAACGCCACGGCGAATCTTGGTTACGAACCAGATGGATGTTGCGATCCGCATAGTCCTTGACCTCCTCAGGGTCATGGGTAATCATCAAAACAGCCTTGCCATGATGGTGGGCACTATGGTGCATGAGTTCGTAAAATTCATTTTTGCTTCCAGCATCCATCCCTGTCGTCGGCTCATCCAAGACAAAGATATCTGGGTCAGAAGCAAACATCCTTGCAATAACTGCTCGTTGCTTTTGCCCTCCCGAGAGAGAGCCAATTCGTTTGTCACGATGTTCCCACATACCAACTGAGTCTAGACTGGCCTTGATATGTTCCTCATCATGGGCGTTCAAGCGACGAAACCAGCCCTTTCGCGGATAACGACCCGACTTGACAAATTCATAAACCGTACTTGGAAAACCAGCATTAAAACTGGCTATCTGCTGGGGAAGATAAGCGATCCTAAGCTTTTTCCCATGAGTGTTTGTCTTTGAGATGGTTACCTTACCAAATCTTGGTTGCAAGATGCCTAGACTTGCCTTAATCAGCGTCGTCTTGGCAGCCCCATTTTCACCAGTCAAGGTGACAAACTCCCCACTATCAACACTATAGTTGATATGCTCGAGGACAGGCTCTTTGTCATAATAGAAAGACAAGTCCTCTACTGTAATATACCTCATTATTTGATTTCTCCTACTAAAGCAGTTAAAAACCGCTGGATAACTTCTTGTTCATTTGGAGTAAACTGACTTGCCACTTGTTCATAGGCTAAGAGCGTGTGCTCATGATGGTGGTGGTGTTCCTCTGCTACCGGTCGAGCTAGTTCTGTCAGTTGGTAAAAGATCACACGCGCATCCTTTGGATCTCTGGATGTCTCTAACATACCCTCTTTGACCAAAGACTTGATAGCCTTGGTCACTGCCGCCTGACTGACATTGAGACGACGGGCCAACTCCGAGTTGGTTAGGGATTCTTCTGATAAGAGCATGAGGATGTGTTCCTGAGTATTGGTCAAGGCAACGTCACTCGTGCAATGCCCGATTAGAATTTCATGCTGGTTCTCAGATCTCAAGATCACCTCGTTTAAAAAGTTATCGATTTCCTGCGCAAGCTGTCTCATGTGTTACTCCTTCCCAAGCTATCTTTTCGTAAAAAACATAGATAGCCACCGATTCTTTACTGGTTAATTATATCATAAACCAAAAAAGAGTCAAGGGGAAAAGGCGTAAAAACGTTTCCCTAGACTCTTCTAGATGTGAAATTTAACCTATTTTTGCTTTGGTTTTCGACTCGATAAGATACCTGCCAAACCAGCTACCATTCCCATCAAGAGCAAGAAGATGGACTGTTCACTTCCTGTATTTGGGAGAGCTTTTTCTGAGACAACTGCCTTCTTGCTAAATTGACCTGCCACCTCATAAGTAAGTGGAACATTCGTAGTCGCATCGCTAGCAGCTGCATTCGTTTGAGGCGTTTCTGCTGGTAGACTAAAGTTTTTAGAATCCACAGAAATTGTCCGTGAGTTCGGGTTGATCTTTTCATACTGGGTCAAATCAGCTGTTTTCAGATACTCTTCAAAGGCTGCATCCATAGAAGGACCTTCTTCTCGCGCACCACCTAACATAGTATAGCCATCACCACCCGCAGCTAGAAAATCATTGGTTGCAAGATAGTAGGTTTTTGCGAGGTCTAGGAGATCATAACGACCAGTTGTGCGGTTTTTGACCTGGATGGTCAAGACACGTTTTCCTGATGGTAGGTTGGTATCATAGTAGACCTTCACACCCGAAACTTGCAAGAAGCCACCACTTGGTTCTAACAATGGTTGGCCGTTCTCATCCAAGACCTTCTTGCCATCCTTATCAACCTGCAAGATAGATCCGAGTGACTTTTCAAACATATCCAAAACTTGTTGCCCAGTCACTTGGATTTGTGAGATGGTATTTCCAAACGGAAGAACGGCAATGACATTTCCTTTAGTGATTGGTTTGCCTTTTGCAATGGTTTCACGCAAGCCACCACCATTTGTCACAGCGATGTCTGTCGGATGACTAAATCCTGTTTGACCATACTGATAGAGGGAGTCCGCTACGACGTTTCCGAGGTTGGTTTCACGAACCCGAACATTTTCACGATCGCCGTTGAGTTCTACAGGGCTGTTTGAAACGACTTCAACCGCATTTTCAGCATCGTATTTTTGTTTAATGTCTTTGACTAGTTTTTCAACTGTTGGATTGGCTGGTAATTTTTTAGCATCCGCAGCCGGAATCTGAGTTGGATTGCCCAAAAACTGACGTGATTTGTAGGTGATTTTCCCTACATTATGAAGGTAGCTTCCTGTCTGGTTATAGGTAACATTGTCTCCATAGGTTGTTGATTCTACTGTATGAGAGTGACCATCGATTACTGTTACGCGTTTCCCTTTCAAACGAGGATTTTTAGACAAGGCTTCTGCCAAGGTTGAACCACGCCACTCGACTGGAGTTGTGGTATCTACACCCAAGTGAGCGAGCACAACATAGTGTTTGTAGTCTTTACCCTCTGCACGCGCCTTGGCTTGAACTTCTTCGATGACCTTATTGACTTCAGAGATTGGATCTGTAAAAGTTACCCCTTTAATGTTTTTAGGGTGGGTTTTTGTAGCAGTTTCAGGTGTTGTCACACCGATTACAACAAATTCATCACCTTCCACAGTCTTATCTTTATCAACAATTGTAGAAGCTTCAAAAAGACGAGCTCCATTGACATAGGTATTTGAGCTAAGTAATGGGAATTTTAGAATTTCCTTGTATTTTTTAACTTCATCAAGGCCAAAGTCAAACTCATGGTTTCCTACTGCCATAGCATCATACTGCATCTGATTGAGAATTTCAGCACGCGCTTCACCCTTGGTAGAGTTGGAAATCGGCAAACCTTGGAAAGCGTCTCCCGCATCAACAACCAGAGTATTTTGATTTGATTTCGCACGCTCCTGCTCAATGACAGTCGCTAGTTTAGCATCTCCAATTACTCCCTTTTCCTCTACGATACGACCATGAACATCATTAGTATGTAAGATAACGGTGTCCTTTTCTTCGCTTTTAGTAGATTCAACAGGAGCTGACGGAGCTTCTGCAGATGCAACGGTTGATGGAGTCTCTACCTCATTTGTTGGAGTTGCTGACGTAGCGGGAGTTGCTACAACAGCTGAACTTTCTGCAGGAGTTGTTGCTTCCTCAGCATAGACTTGTCCAGCTAAAAAAGCTGGGGCTAATAGAGCTGTCGACAAGACAGGTAACAAAGAGCGTTTATTCATTTTGAAATCCTTTTCTTTTCTTTTTTCCTTTATATTATACGATATTTCTAGAAAAAATAAAACTTTTGACTGGTTTTTATATAAAACATTCGCTATTTAACCAAAAAACCTGAACCAAACAGTTCAAGTTTTTTTAATCAATTTATTGGAAATCTTTGATATTTCCATCATAGGTCGCCCAGTCCTTGCTAAAGAAGCGGTCATTCATCTTGTAGTCTGGGGCTGGTTTTGGATCCGTCAAGAAGGGATTGACAACCTTATCAAAAGCCAACCAGCCCAACCAGCCTAAATGGATGGTATCCTTGATAAAGTAAGGTTCTCCTCCGTTTTTTGAAAAGTCAGCAATGTTGGTAAAGCCTTGACTTTCTAACTGGTAACGAATTTTCTCCACTGCGTGTTGATACATTTCTTCACTAAGTTCTGTGTATTCCATCCATTTCTTGTTGACAGGCTGGATAACAAAGAGCACATTGACTTTTGATTTGGCAAATTGATTGAGAACCAGCTGCAAATCATTGTATTCAGACGACTTTAGGAAGTTATAATTTTTTTGATACCCTTCCCATTTTTTTAAGTCTTTTTTGACTTCATACGTGTAGAAATGATTCTCCATCCCCATATCGTTATTGGTCGTATTTGCCTCTGCATCCTTACGGGCAATTTCTTCTAAAGCATCATAGGAAAACTGATCAGGAAGATCTTTTAAATAGTTTTCTACATGTTCTTTGTACTTGAGTTTCCCCCGAATGGAAAATTGACCAAAAAGAGAGGACTGCTTTTCATTGAATCGTGCAAAGACGTTGATGATAAGTCGATCAGCATCTGACAAGTCCTCTCCTTTTGAAAGCTTTTGAAGGATGCCTTTCAATGCCACACTCGGGTTCTGCTTCAACAAACGCGTCGCAGCATGCTTAGCCGAGATGTCCCCAGATTGATTTTCTAAAAAAGCTGTCAACTGGTCGCTATTAAAGAATCTCTGAAACGCTGCTGGCTCGTAATCCGTCTCTGTAAACCACTGAGGAGAGATGACAAACACCGCCTGCTTTTCCTCAATTTCTGGCAGAATCTGCTGCAAACCGAAATATTGATTAAGCGAGGCCGCTCCTGCCTGACCCATAAAGTAAGGGCGATAGGGACGATTGTATTTTTCTGCTAAAACAGCTGGATGGACACTATCAAATCGAATCCATTCACTTGACCCTAGAAAAGGGACAAAACGCATATTGGGATCCGTTAGCGCCCTCACTTTTTGACTTCTCTCTTTAAAACTTTCTCTACTGATGGAAGCTGCAGAGTACTTCTCCTCCGTCAGATTATGGCTTGTTGTACTTGGATAAAAAAAGATGAGTAGAAGAACCAAAAATCCAGCGATGAAGATAGGCCCGAAGATCAGCCACAAGCGTTTAAGCATTCTTTAACTCCGCAATACCTTCTACAATTTTATTAGCTGTATTCCAGTCATCACGACCGAACTCTGTCACTGGAACACGAATGTCAAAACGGTTTTCAATCTCAACGATCAATTCAACCGTTCCCATACTATCCAAGACACCAGCGTCAAAAAGATCTTCATCCATCATGTCAGAAACATCTTCCATAAACAACTCATCAATAATTTCAATAACTTCTGATTTGATATCCATTTTTTATATCCTTTTATTTTTTAAACCACAAATCATTCAAAAATCCAGAAAAGATTAAGAATGACAGCATGACGACATGGAAGGTGATAACCATGCCAAGCAACTGAATCCAGCGATTCTCAGGTAAGGAACCCTTTCCAGCTTTTTTTCGTTCTTTATTGAGTGCTTTTTTCTTACGAACCCAAGCGTCATTGATGACCAGCCCAATCCCATGAAAGAGTCCATAGGCGATGTAGTACCAGGTCACACCATGCCAAAATCCCATAATCAGCATATTGAGAACATAGGCTACACTTGAGGTCACATTGCGATTTTTAAAGACCTTCTTTCTGGTCAACACCATGACCATCCGCATAAAGACAAAGTCACGGAACCAGAAAGACAGACTCATGTGCCAGCGATTCCAAAACTCTTTTAAATCCCTTGACAAAAAGGGCTTGTTAAAGTTGATAGGACTATGAATACCCATCAAGTTTGAAATGGCTAAGGCAAACATAGAGTAGCCCGCAAAGTCAAAGAAGAGCTCCAGACCAAAGGTGTACATGACCGCTAAAGCGTAGAGGTTAAAGAAACCACCTGTCTGCAAGGCCAAATTTTTCAACGGAGGCAATAATGTCTCTCCTAAAATGTGAGCCAAGATAAACTTGTAGAGGAAGCCCAGCATGATATATTTGACAGCCTCTTCTAGCATGTCCATCAACTCATCCCGCTCAGGAATGGTCTCGTAATTTTCATTGAAGCGTTTAAAACGATCAATGGGACCACTTGAGAAAGTCGGCATAAAAAGAAGAAAACGCAAGAATTGCCAGATTGTTAAATCCTTGATGACACCATCTCTCAACTCAACGATGACCCCTACTGCACGAAAGGTCAAGTAAGAAATCCCTAAAAAGCCAAACAAAGATTGAGGGCCATGAATAGCAGGAGATACTTTCACAAAGACGATAGGTAATAGGGATAAAAAGCTAACTAGATAAAATATCCATTTACTATCCCGCTTTTTCCTGTACCTTTTGTAGAAAGATACAAGCAGTAATTGCCAGATAACATAAAGGATAAGAGCGCTTATTTGATTCGTCTTTCCACCGACCAACATGGTGACGATAAAGAAGAGACTAACCAGCACCTCATACCAGGCAAAACGTTTCTTGAAAAAGAGCCCGATAAATATCGGTAGGGTCGCAGCAATCACATACAAAAAATAATAAAGATTGCCATAAGGTTCCAAATGAGGTAGCTGTTTGTAAAGCTCCATCATCTACTGTTTACCTCGTTGATCAAGCCCTTGATATCAATTTTACCATTAGGCGTTAGTGGCAAACTGTCTCGATAGAGAAACTTGGATGGCATCATATAAGACATCATGATATCTGCCAAGTCTTCCTTGATAGCCTTGGTAATATCGATATCACGTTCAAACTGCTCGCGGACACCATTCTTTAGGATGACATAGGCCAGTAGATTTTGTACCTTGTGGTCCTTGTTATAACGTGGGACAGCAACAGCCGACTCGATAAAGCGAGACTTGTTGAGGTTTTGAGAGACATCTTCAAGCTCAATGCGATAACCATTAAACTTAATCTGGAAATCCATGCGTCCACCATAGAGAAGCAAGCCCTCATCTGTCATAGTTCCTACATCCCCTGTGTGGTAGGCTGGAAGACCTTCGAATTCAAAGAAAGCTTCTGCTGTTTTTTCAGGATTATTCATATAGCCTTTTGAAACAGCTGGCCCAGAAACAATGATTTCTCCCTGTTCACCATATGGCAGCTTATTGCCTTCCTCATCAATGATAAAGGTTGGAGAATCAGCCTTAGTATAGCCGATTGGCAGGCGTTTGAGAGTCGTCAACATCTCGTCTGTTACAGCAACTGCTGACAAAGCCACTGTCGCTTCTGTTGGTCCGTAGGCATTGATAATACGGGCATTTGGGAATCGCTCGCGCAGTTTTTGAGCTGTTTTGACCGTCAATTCTTCACCATCAAAGTAGAAATGCGTGATGCCAGGCATTTTCTCACTATTAAAGTCTTCTGACAACATGGCCATATCTGCAAAGGAAGGCGTTGAAGTCCAGATAGCAATGGGCAATGAGAATATGGACGCAAAGAGTTGCTTAAAATCCTGTGTGATGGCAGATGGAAGAGCGAAAAGCGTACCACCCAGTGCCAAGGTTGGCGCCCAGTACATGACAGATAGGTCAAAAGAATAAGGGGGCTGGGCCAGCATTTGTGGACGACTTGGCGTCGCAAACTCTTTATCTGTAATCATCCAGTTGGTAAAACTGAGGAGATTGTCATGGGAAATCTGCACTCCCTTTGGCTTACCAGTCGTACCAGAAGTAAAGATGATGTAGTAATTATCATCTCCCTTGACTGGATGCGTCATCTCGTAGCTAGAAGCTTGAGCAAAAGCTTCATGGACTTGCTCTAAATTCAGCATCGGTACGCTAGTTTGCTCTAATGGAAAATCCGAGATGGCAATAATCAAACTTGGCTCTGCAACTTCTACGATAGCAGAAACTCGTTCCAAGGCCGAATGGCTGTCAATTGGAATATAGGCATGTCCCGACTTAGTCAGCGCCACAAAGGTAGCCAACATCTCATATTCCTGACCACCAAAAACGACGACTGGAGATTTCTCAGGCAAGCCAAGTCGATCAATAGCTGCAGCTAAACTATCTGAATCAGCCTTCAGATCACCATAAGTATGCTCTTGACCTAAAACATTGTAGACAGGATTTGTTGGCTGTGTTTGAGCAAAGTGCTCAATCGTTTCAATCATATCTTTTATCGGTTTATTAGACACGGTTTTTCTTCTCCTTCAAACTAGAACTCATTATAAATAAAGGTTCCTTGGCTCTGACCAAGGTAACTAAAAAAATAAAGCAAACCAAGTAAGATTACAAAATATAGGACGGTCTGTCCCAAAAACATATACAATTTTCTGTGTTTTCCCATAGTTAGTGTGTTCAATTTTCTATGATTTTTCAAAAAAGCTATGCAACTATGCATTTACTATCTTATCTTCCTAACATTTTACCACTTTATCAACCTTTTTTTCAACTGTTTACCATAACTTAAAAGTTCGTTTTAGCTTATTTTAAGATAAGTTAAGATATCAATGTTTTGCCATCAAAATAGACAAAAAAGAGCCTGAGATTCCCATCTCAAACTCTAATGCAAATAGCTCTTTTATCTTAGAAAAGTGAAAATACGAGAACTGCTAGGGCCGCACCAACAACAGGCCCCACAACAGGAATCCAAGCATAAGACCAGTCCCCATCTCCCTTGTTTGGAATTGGAAGAAGGTTGTGCATGATACGAGGTCCAAGGTCACGAGCTGGGTTCAAGGCATAACCCGTTGTCCCACCTAGTGAAAGACCGATACCGACAATCAATGTTCCCACTGCAAAGGTCCCTAATCCTGCCTGAAGGTCATAGAGTCCCAAGGCAAAGATTGTCAAGAGCAAAACAAAGGTTCCAAGGATTTCGCTAACCAAATTCGATACTGTGTTCTTGATTGCTGGTCCAGTACTAAAAGTCGCTAGGATATTACCTGCATTTTCTTCCGCTTCATAGTGTGGTTTGAATTGCAACCAAACCAAAATCTGAGCCACCATCGCTCCTGCGAATTGGGCTAGGATATAAGGGAAAACTGAACCCCAAGAGAGCGTTCCTTTTAAGGCCATCGCAAACGTCACAGCTGGATTTAGGTGGGCCGGACTGAGCGTGCCAGATACAAAGGCCGCAACGGCTACAGCAATTCCCCATCCCATAGTGATGACAATCCAACCTGAATTGTTACTCTTGGTTTTGGGAAGAACCACACCTGCAACAACACCATTTCCTAGGAGGATGAGGATTAAGGTCCCCAAAAATTCTCCAAATAATTCTTTCATCATATCTTTGTCTCCATTTAAAAGAAGGGGCGGGCGACAAGGAATGCTGCCCTCCACCTCTTTTCCTTTTTCTTAATTTTTTAGTTCTGCCAAATCGTTTTGAGCAAGAGCTGCTTCGACATCCGCACGGTAGGCTGCTTTTTCTTCTTCAGTCCAATCATAGAATCGTCCCATTTCATCCAGAACTGGCTCAACGATGCTATCTAAACTATCACGCATAAAGAGCATGTGATTGGTACGACGAAGAAGGAAGTCAACTGGGCTCAGAGCCAACTCATTACGCATTGCATAGTGAAGGGACAAGGTATCTGCCAAGCTGAGTCCTGGCGCTTGTTCCAAGCTGTGAGCAAGGGCAAAGACCTTCGGTGCATTTGAACCGTAAAGATTTGCTAGATAGTGAGCTTCCTTGCTATCCAAGCCACGTGAAACTCCAAGTTGCGCAAAGGCTTCGATTTCTGAGTCCACATTTGCTGGGTTCAATTCTCCACCTGAAACAGGATAAGTCTTCGAGTTGATGAGTTTAAAACTACGGTCAAATTCTGCTTTGAGGATGTCAACCACGCGCTCCATAGCTCCTTCAGCCATCTTACGGTAGTCTGTGATTTTACCACCAGCAAGAGTCAAGAGGCCATTGTCATCACGATCCAAGCTCGAACCACGAGAAACTGCAGATGGATCCAAATGTTTCTCAGATGTGCTACTTTCAAGCTTGCTGACAGCAGATTCAACATCTTCACGCGTTTTTTCTTTCGATAGATAAGCTTCGACAGTCGCAATCAAGCTATTGAAGCTTTCATCGCTAATGGTTCCGTTATTTCCTCCATTGTAGTCAGAAGCACTATTGCCTGCAATCAATGGACGAAGACCAGCCCAGCTGCTTTCGATATCATCAATGGTGATGTTTGCTTCTGGAAAGCGGTTGTTGACAATACCAAGCAGATAATTTACATCTTCCTGCGTCACTTTTGGATGTTCCAAATCGCCTGTGTAGTCAGTATCCGTTGTACCAAAGTAAGTCTTGTTTTCACGTGGTAGAACAAAGACCATACGCCCATCTCCCAAACCTGTGTCAAAGTAAACTGGCTGTGAAACCTTGATCTTGCTTGAGTCCACTACCAAGTGCACTCCCTTAGTTGGACGCATTTGTGAGAATTGTGTTCCCTTATTAGACAAATTACGTACCTTGTCGCTCCAAGGACCTGTCGTATTGATAACCAGACGCGCCTTGATTTCAAAGACTTGGTCTGTCAACAAATCACGAGCTACAACACCTGTAATCTTGCCACTTTCATCAAAGAGGAAGCCTTCTGCCTTAACGTGGTTGGCAATAAGGGCACCGTCTTGGTTGGCACGTTTGATATTTTCAATCACGAGACGCGCATCGTTGTTACGGAAGTCAAGGTAAACCCCACCTCCTACCAAACCTTCTTTCTTCAAGTTTGGCTGGCGTTCCAAGACTTCTTCCTTGCTCAAGACCTTGTTAGCAGCTGGCGTATTGTTAACCCCTGCCAAAAGGTCGTACAAGTCCATGGCTACTTTGAGACGGAAGAGGCTAAAGGTCGCTCCATCTTCATCGTAAACTGGCAAGAGCATTGGATCTGGTTTTGGAATATGTGGAGCGATTTGTTGAACTACTGCACGTTCAGAAACTGTATCTGACACCACTTCCACGTCAAATTGTTTGAGGTAACGCAGACCTCCGTGAACCAATTTTGTTGAACGGCTAGATGTTCCTTCTGCGAAGTCTTGCATTTCAATCAGACCTGTGTCAAGACCACTAGCTGCCGCTTGCAAGGCTACACCAGCTCCTGTAATCCCCCCACCGATAATCAAAAGGTCCAGGGTGCGTTCCTGCATTTTTTTAATTGATAATTCACGTGTTTTCTTTGAAAATTCCATATTTACACACTTTCTAACTGAGTCGTTTCATTCTTAAGCTGATCATTGCATCAAGAAACAGTATTAGTCGTCGATTTCCGCAAAGACTTGCGTTGCTTTCACAGCCTTCTTCCAGCCCTTGTAGAGTTGTTCCTTGCGCGATTCGTTCATGGATGGCTCAAAGAGTTCTCCTGTCTCGTTCAAGAGCTTCAACTCGTCCAAATCCTTCCAGTAACCCACTGCCAAACCAGCTAGGAAGGCTGCACCTAGGGCAGTTGTTTCCAAGTTTTTAGCACGGGCAATATCGATTCCCAAAATGTCAGCCTGGAACTGCATGAGGAAGTTGTTCATGGCTGCACCACCATCTACCTTCAAGACTTGGATAGCTGTCTGAGCATCCACTTGCATCGTGTCTATGATGTCACGTACTTGATAAGCGATAGATTGCAAAGTTGCCTTGATAAAGTCTTCTTTAGTTGTTCCACGAGTCAAACCAAAGACAGAGCCACGAGCGTTTTGGTTCCAGTATGGTGCCCCTAGACCTGTAAAGGCAGGTACGACATAGACTTCGTCATTGTTGTGAGAATTGAGAGCATATTTTTCAGACTCTGGTGAATTCTCAACCATGCGAAGTCCATCACGAAGCCACTGAATGGCACTTCCAGCAATAAAGATAGAACCTTCCAAAGCATAATAAACCTTGCCGTTGATTCCGTAACCAATCGTTGTCAAAAGGTTGTTTTCAGATAGCTGCATCTCTTCACCAGTGTTCATGATGATGAAAGAACCTGTTCCATAAGTATTCTTAACCATACCAGGTTCAAAGGCCAACTGTCCAAAGAGGGCTGCCTGTTGGTCCCCAGCCATACCTGAGATTGGCACTTCCCCACCGTAGAAATGGAATGGAGCAGTCTTACCATAGATTTCAGAGTTAGAACGAACTTCTGGAAGCATAGCCTTAGGAATGTTGAGGATTTCCAAAATCTCATCATCCCATTTGAGTTCTTTAATATTATAAAGCATGGTACGAGCCGCATTGGAGTAGTCCGTTACGTGAGCCGCACCGTCAGTCAATTTCCAAACTAACCAAGTATCGATAGTACCAAAGAGCAATTCTCCTTTTTCTGCTCGCTCTTGAGCGCCTTCTACATGGTCCAATATCCAACGAACCTTGGTAGCAGAGAAGTAAGCGTCAATGATCAAACCAGTCGTTTCATGGAATTTTTCCACATAACCTTGGCTTTTCAGTTGTTCAGCCAAAGGTGCTGTCTGGCGTGACTGCCAAACGATAGCGTTGTAGATAGGAAGTCCTGTTTTCTTATCCCAGACGACAGTTGTTTCACGCTGGTTGGTAATCCCGATGGCTTCGATTTGACTTGGTTTCACACCACTTTCGATGAAAGCACCCGCGATAACTGACTGAACAGAGTTCCAAATTTCATTGGCATTGTGCTCTACCCAACCTGCTTGAGGGAAAATCTGAGTGAATTCTTTTTGACTAGAGCTGACCTTTTCTCCTTTTTTGTTAAAAATGATGGCACGAGAACTGGTCGTTCCTTGGTCAATGGCCATGATGTATTTTTCTTGTGACATGTGCTGTCCTCCTGATAAAATCTTGAGGGGGTTCCTCTTTACAGTAACTAGTATACAAAATAAAGCGCTTTCTTGTTTATCACTTTTTTTAAAATTTTAAAAAAAAGTGAGGAGATTGTGCGAATTTCACAAAAAAGACCTGAAAATTCAGGCCTTTTAGGCAAAGAGCATCTGACGAATCTTCGCCAAATCCTCCATATCCAAATCATTTTTTAAATAATAAACCGGAGTCTGTTCTTTCTTATGAATCGGGTTGTTGGTAATTAACAAATCATAATGTCGACTGGAGTCATAGGCTTCAATAGTAATGAAACGATTGTATTCCAAATACCGTTTCAAAAGGGCAGCCATCCTAGAAAAGACAAGGAAACCAGATGTCAAATCCAGACCAATCCGCATATGCTGACCACCATTTTCTGCCATATACTCTATCAACTGGATCCATTCCCAGAGAATTTTCTTATCCAGGTCGGTCCCCTGATGAAAAGCTGGCAAGGAGGCGAAAATTTTCTGAGCAAGATCTCGAAAGTCATGCTCCATCAGCAAATAAGGGTGCCGATGTTCTATCTGATACTTGTAGCGATCTTGCAAGATATAGCCCTTGTAGAGATAAACTTGACCACAAAGCTGACTGAGTTCATAGGTGACATGGTCCTCTGTGTAGTCCCCCAGCAGCTCCTCCTTCTTCATTTCTTGAATCAATTGCGTCAGCAAATCGGCTAATTGCCCTCCAAAACCAAGGATATATTCCATAGTATGAAGGGGCAAGATACGATGGGAAAGGAGAAACGAAAAGAAAATCATCATCTCACCGTCCTCAGTTCCTAAAGGGATGTGTTGTCCAGCAAAAAAGGACGGAGCCTTTCTCAGCAAACGAAGGTAGAAAATATTATCAAAATACCCCTGCATTTTTTCTTCTATGACTTGAAACTGACAGGCGTTAGCTCGAAGGCGCTGTTGACTGATATGATTCCAGAGAACCAAGTCTAATTTCTGACCCGAAGACAAGCTGGCACCGCAGATTTCTTCTAAGCTAGCAATCTCTTGTTTTCTCTCAGCTTTCTGCATGTGACCTTCCCATTCCTGACTCGACCAAACCTTGCGGAAAAGGCAGAAATAAAAGTAACGAATCTGATGCTCCGGACCTCGCCAACGGCCATTTTGGATGGATAAGTCAAATTCTGACAAAATCTGATTTAGACTAGCTAAGTGGCGACCAAGCGTGGCCTCACTAATCATCAATTCTTGAGCCAACTGATGAGCTAGAAATTGTTGGTGATAGAGAAGGTAAACCAAAATTTGGTACTTAATGGCATTGTCTAGAAACAAGCTCCGAATCTCTCTCCCCTTTGTGGCTGCACCAATCAACAAACGCAGATTTTCATCTTCCAAGTGGATGGTCAGCTCTAGTCCTCTTTCCAAGGCATTTTCGTTAATCAGAGAAATGTACTTGGCTAGGGTCGCTTTTGAAAAACCTGTTTCTTCCATGGCTTTCTTGACTGTTGTCTGCGAATCTTGTAATAGAAAGGAAAGGACTAAAAATTGACCAGATTCTGCTTTTTCCATCAAATCGCCTAAATACATTTGTTACCCCTTTCATTTTCTCCTACAAGCATAGCATAAATCTTTCAAATGCTGAAATAATCTGTTTCTCATTTTATTTTAAGGTTGATTTCCTCGTCATTATTCCACAGAAACAGCAAACACACGGCTCCCCCTTTGAGCATTTTTATGCTAAAATAGTAGCTATGGATAAAATTATTAAAACTATATCAGAAAGCGGAGCCTTTCGTGCTTTTGTCCTTGATAGCACTGAAACCGTCCGCACTGCTCAAGAAAAACATCAAACCCAAGCCAGTTCAACCGTCGCACTTGGTCGTACCCTTATCGCTAGCCAAATTCTCGCAGCCAATGAAAAAGGAAATACCAAACTAACAGTTAAAGTTCTTGGAACGAGCTCTCTCGGTGCCATCATCACAGTCGCAGATACCAAGGGAAATGTCAAAGGCTATGTGCAAAATCCTGGCGTTGACATCAAAAAGACTGCAACTGGTGAAGTCCTTGTTGGACCTTTTGTTGGAAACGGTCAATTCCTCGTTATTACAGACTACGGTACTGGAAATCCTTACAACTCCATGACTCCTCTCATCTCTGGGGAAATCGGTGAAGACTTGGCCTATTACCTGACAGAAAGTCAACAAACCCCTTCAGCAGTCGGCCTCAATGTTCTTTTGGATAAAGACGACAAGGTCAAAGTTGCCGGAGGTTTCCTTCTCCAAGTATTGCCAGGGGCCAAGGAAGAAGAGATTGCCCGCTTTGAGAAACGTATCCAAGAAATGCCAGCTATCTCGACTCTTCTGGAAAGCGATGACCATATCGAAGCCCTTCTCAAGGCTATTTATGGTGACGAATCCTACAAACGCCTATCTGAAGAAGAAATCCGTTTCCAATGCGACTGCAGCAAAGATCGCTTTTTAAACGCTCTTGCCAGCCTTCCAAACTCAGACCTTGAGGAAATGAAAGCGGAAGATCACGGAGCAGAAATCACTTGTCAATTCTGCCAAACAACTTATAACTTTGATGAAAACGACCTGGAGGAACTCATTCGTGACAAATCTTAATACACCTTTTATGATTGGCAATGTTGAGATTCCCAATCGTACTGTTTTAGCACCCATGGCTGGTGTCACCAACTCAGCCTTTCGTACCATCGCAAAAGAGCTCGGAGCTGGACTCGTTGTAATGGAAATGGTCTCTGACAAGGGAATCCAATACAACAACGAAAAAACCCTGCACATGCTTCATATCGATGAAGGAGAAAACCCGGTTTCTATCCAACTTTTTGGTAGTGATGAAGACAGCCTTGCACGCGCAGCAGAATTCATCCAAGAAAACACCAAGACCGATATCGTCGATATCAACATGGGCTGCCCAGTTAACAAAATCGTGAAAAACGAAGCTGGCGCTATGTGGCTCAAGGATCCAGACAAGATTTACTCTATTATCAATAAGGTCCAATCTGTCCTTGATATCCCCCTCACTGTCAAAATGCGTACTGGCTGGTCTGATCCATCCCTAGCCGTGGAGAATGCCCTCGCAGCTGAGGCTGCAGGTGTCTCTGCCCTCGCTATGCACGGCCGTACCCGTGAACAAATGTACACAGGTCACGCAGACCTTGAGACTCTTCACAAGGTTGCCCAAGCCCTAACCAAGATTCCATTTATCGCCAACGGTGACATCCGTACGGTCCAAGAAGCCAAACAGCGTATCGAAGAAGTCGGGGCTGACGCTGTCATGATTGGTCGCGCTGCTATGGGAAATCCCTACCTCTTCAACCAGATCAATCACTATTTTGAAACAGGAGAAATTCTCCCTGACTTGACTTTTGAAGACAAGATGAAAATTGCTTACGAACATTTGAAACGCTTGATTAACCTCAAAGGAGAAAAAATTGCAGTCCGTGAATTCCGTGGTCTCGCTCCTCACTACCTTCGTGGTACATCTGGTGCAGCCAAGCTTCGTGGAGCTATTTCACAAGCTAGCACCCTAGCAGAGATTGAAGCCCTCTTGCAATTAGACAAAGCATAATAGAAAAAACCGTAACTCGCTTGGAGTTTACGGTTTTTTAGATACTAGGAAAACCTAGGTACTATTATTGAATCAAGGCAACGCTCGAAACTTTACCATCCGCACCTGTTGTAATTTGGATGATTTTTCCGCCACCGATTTTGGCATTATACTTGCCATCATCAAGAGTGTAAGAGTAGCCTCTGATAGAATAGTTTTCTTTCTTTCCATCTGTAGTTTCTACTGTAAATTGTCCCCCTGATGAAACCGTAATAGTTTCGCCATTCGCTCCCTTCCAGTTGCCTGCAGCTGCTGAGAAATCACCATCTACCATGGTTAAAACACCCTTGTAGCGTTTGTTGTGTTCTGCTTGCTTGTCTTGAAGTTTGCGGTCAGTTGTTGGATCATAGCCTGACTGGTTAGACTGGGCTTGAGAGCCTTGCTGAGTTGAAGGTGCCTGAGATGGAGCTTGCTGACTAGGGGCTGCTTGTTCTTGTCTTGATTCAGGTGCTGGTTTCGCTTGTGACTGATCCGCCGCTGTAGAAGACTGACCAGAAGATGCCTGGGCCTTTTCAGATGAAGCTGAACTTGAAGATTTTTGAGTCTTGCTTTCTTTGCTAGAAGAAGCTGCTTTAGAGCTTGATGATTGACTTGTCTTTGCAGAGCTACTAGTTTGAGTGGTTTCGTTTTTATTTCCACAAGCTCCTAGTAGCAAGGTAGAAGCCAACACAGTCGCTGCCATCAATTTGATATAGGTTTTCTTTTTCATTTTTACTCCTTTGTAATGTTTTTGAAATATTAAGAAATCTTTTTGTAATATAATTGTAACATTAGACTTTGAATCTGTCAACTATTTAGAGAACCTATTTTAAAAATCTCAGCAAATTGAATTAAAATTGTTCCTTCTACTATTTCTATTCGTAATAAATTAGAAAAACAGGAGATTTTCCTGTTAAAAATTTAAATTTTTTGTGTAATCGATTGCATTGCATTAGACAAAGGAATATAATAGCATTGAAATAGAATATAGGAGGTATTCTCTTATGCTAAATAAGTATTACAAGTATCTTCCTTGGTTGATTTTGGGAGCAATTGGCTCTTATGAAACAGCCACTTACTATGCGCGAACTGTATTTGATGTCTTCTATCTGACTACAATCTTTATGATTGTCTACATCGCTTTGTTATTTTTACATGAGAACTATCTCAAGTATCGATACAAAGACTTCTTTACTCACATGTTGAGTAATCCTAAGAAAGATAGCCATTCATAAAAATGATGATAAATAAAGAGGTCGGGGCAAAGTTCCCGGCCTCGTTTTTTATTTCAATCGATAGGTTTTTCTTGGTTTCTTTTTGGGTACTCGTTTGAGTCCGACTTCTTCTACATACTCTCCGTATTTTACGAGAAAGTTATTGCTGACGATGGGGCGACCAGGATTGATGAGATTGACCAGTTCAGTCCCCTCGTAGACAGTGAACTCTTCCTCCAACAGATAAAGGAAGGTCGGATTCCAGTCGAGACGGCCTTGGATTCGTTTGATGGACTCTTGGATAATGGCATAATGGTCAAAGGCGAAGGCTTGCTCCTCCAGCTCGACTCCATCTAGGTAGCATTTGCCTGTCTGAAAATCGACATCTACGAAAACGACATCCTTGGCATCGTCACCTGCCTGAACGAGGTCTAAGGCACGACTAGGTAGGTACACTAAGTGGGCAATGGTCACTGTCCAGCCCCGTGGGTCACGCTCGGGAGTCGATACCGTCATCAATTGCTCGATTTTTTCCAAAGGTAGATCCAGATTGACTTCTTCTCTCACTTCGCGCTGACAGGCATGTGCAGCATCTTCCCCCTTATCCATAAAGCCTCCAACCAGAGCCAAACAGTTTTGATAAGGGTGAGCCTTGCGACGGATCAGCAGGAGCTTGATTTTTCCTTCGACAAAGCAGTAGGCCACCATATCCACTGTCACACTTGGTTTTTCATATTGAGGGAGTTCTTGCTTGTAGTACCAGTCTAAAAACTCCTCCTGACTGGCATGGATTTCATAATATTCTTTTTCCGTCATCCCAGCTGGAATCTTTATGTCTGCCATCTTATGCCTCCTTTCGAACTGCCTTAGTCCATTGGTACCATCCCACTAGACTGTTAAGTGTGTAAACCCAGTACATCCCTTGAATGTGGATATTTTCACCCCACCAAAGATAGAGACTAAAGAGATTGGTTGCAATCCAGAAAATCCATTGCTCGCGGTAAAGACGTGTCATCAAGAGTTGACCAACACCATTGGTCGCATCGGTAACACTATCACGGAAAGGGCGAGCGCTATTGATACTTTGGTAAGCCAAGCCCATACCAATCCAGATAATGGCAGTCAAGGCCAAGTACTTGAGCCAGTCAAGAACAGATAATTTCTTAGCTTCAAAGTGTGATTCTTCTGGTTTTCCTTGGTCATTGATACGATTAGACAGCCAAGCATAGAGACCAATCGGCTGCATGACAAAGAAGTAAACAGTCGTCAAGACTTCTCCGTAAAAAGTCGCATTCATGGCCAAGATCAAGTAGATAGCCGAGTTAATAGCCCCAAAGAGATAATTGCTTGCACGCCCTTCTGCTACCAAGATGACACAGACAATACCTGTCCAGGATGCAAACAAGCTCAACCAGTCATGGCTTTCTGTATTTTGCGTGAACTCTAAGATCAAGGGAACACTTGACAGGGCGATGAGATACAACCACTGGAAAAGGCTACGGCCGACAAAGAGATCTTTCCATAGCAAACGCATGGTTCCTGCAAAACCAATCTTACGAGCTTCTGCATGGACATTTTTAAAATTTTCGATAAATTGTGTGATTTTTTTAGTTACTGTTTTCATAATTTTCTCCTAATCTGCTTGGTAAATGGCATCGATAGCCACTTTTGCTGCTTCATAATTCCCTAGATAATCCTCCGCTAGATAAACTAAAGGAATGGTCGTTAAGTATCTCTCCCTCATCTGATCCAAATGCTGGGAAAAACTGTAGCGAATATGGTCTTCCGCCATGGTCATATCTCTAAACCCGTCATTGACATAGGAGCCAACAGGTTGCACAAAGAGAATCAAGTCCCATTTTTCCTTGGCCAAGATAGAGGCAAAGAGATTGTCAAAGGTTTCTCCTGATAAGTCCCCTTGGTCCTCAGTCTCCATGTAATAGTCATAGTAACCCTTGGTTACCAAGGAGTTGGTATCAGCTATCACCAGGCCTCGATTGGCATTGCTATCGATTAACTTTGAGGTCTGGTCATACTGTCCCAACAGGAGATAGTAGTAATCCTTTGGAGTCAATTCATCATCGCGGACGTTATTTTTAATCTGATACTCACGCGCGTATTCCAGACTGACGGGCGCATCGTAATACCTTGCCAAATCCTTGGCTAGAGTGGTCTTCCCATTGCTGGCACTTCCCATAATCAACACTTTCTTTGTAAACTGACGACGGAAGGGTTGAGCGATGTATTTCCAATATTTGCTTGGATTTTCTCGAATCATAGTCGCTGAGATACCAAACTTTTTTTCTTGCAAGACGGTTCCAAATCCACGCTTAGCTAGTTCTTGCTGGTATTCTTCTTCTCCCACAAAGAAAGTCAGTTCTTGCTGGGTTTCATCATAGGAAATCTCCGCTAACATCTGGTCTAACCACTCCTGCCAGCCCATAGGGTAACGGGGAAGATTGGTCTCATCCAGCTTACAGACAGAGGTCAATTCGTCATCACGAAAAGCCTCTCGGATATAGCGAAATCGTTTTTGAAGACTTAAACCTACCTGCTCCCCTCGGTCTCCCTCGTAGCCGGAAACGACTACCCAGACCTGATCACACTGACGCTTCGCTCGCTGGATCAGATCGATATGACCCTGATGAAGAGGGGCAAAGGTCCCAAATACCACTGCTGTTTTCTTTTTCATAAACGTTTTACCTTTTTATAATTTTTGATATTTTTATTTTCTATGTTTTTATTATATACTATATTTTTGTTTTGTCAATAGTTTTTTATCGTTTTTTATAAAAAAGTAGCAAAAAAGAATCAGGACTACTCCTGATTCTCCATTTTTAAGCAATATCAAATTTTAATTGACCAGCTTTGACACCAATCTTGAGGGTCTTGCCTGCTACCAGTTCTCCCTTAAGGAGGAGTTCTGCCAACTTGTCTTCCACCTCTGTTTGCAGGGTTCTGCGAAGTGGACGGGCTCCCATTTCTGGATCATAACCTTGGCTTGCTAGTAACTTCAACGCTGAAGCTTGCAGTTTCAAGTCGATGCCCTTCTCTGCGAGGCTAGCAATTAATGGTTTAACCATGATCTTAACGATTTCCTGCATGTGTTCGCTAACCAAGCTATGGAAGACCACCTTTTCATCAATACGGTTGATAAACTCTGGTCGATAAGTTTTTTTCAGCTCTTCAAAGATTCGTTTTTCCATATTTTCTTGGTCAAAACGAATGTCTTTCGCGCCAAAGCCGACAGTCTTGTCATCACGAAGAGCCGTCGCACCGAGGTTTGATGTCATGATGATAATAGTATTTGAAAAGTCAACCTTGCGCCCCTTGCTATCTGTCAAGACACCATCGTCCAAGACTTGCAAGAGAACATTAAAGATATCTGGGTGGGCCTTCTCTACCTCATCAAAGAGGAGAACGGAGTATGGTTTGTTGCGAACCTTCTCAGTCAACTCCCCACCTTCTTCGTAACCCACATAGCCCGGAGGAGCTCCATTGAGACGGCTAGCCGCAAATTTCTCCATATACTCACTCATATCAAAGCGGATAAGGGCTGATTCGTCAGCAAAGAGAACTTCTGCCAGAGCCTTTGCCAATTCGGTCTTACCGACTCCTGTCGGTCCTAGGAACATAAAGGAACCAATCGGACGCTTGTGACTACGAATTCCTGACTGGTTGCGGCGAATCGCACGGCTAATACTTGAAACAGCTTGATCTTGGCCGATGACACGTTTGTGTAGTTCAGCTTCAAGATTCAGATACTTCTTAGCATCAGTCTGAGTCAGTTTTTGGACTGGAATCCCTGACAAGCGACTCAAGGTAGTCAAAATTTCAGATTCTGTTACCAAGTCTTTATAGACAGGGACTTCCTGCTCTTTTGCGATTAGCTGGGCAGCTTGTTTCCACTTGCCATCCATCAAGGCCTTGTCAGCTGGACTCAAGTCGGATTCGTCTGCTTTCACATGCTTGGATTTGTTTTGCACTGTTGCTGCCGCTTCATCTAAAAGGTCGATAGCAGAATCTGGCAAGTGACGACTGGTCAAGTAACGATGCGCCATCTTAACAGCTGTTTCAACGGCTTCATCTGTGATTTGCACACGGTGGTGTTTCTCATAGGTAGCCTTCAAACCTTGCAAAATAGTCATACTGTCAGCTAGACTTGGCTCTTCAATCGTCACTTTCGCAAAACGACGAGAAAGGGCAGCATCTTTTTCGATGTGTTTTTGGTATTCTTCCTGAGTGGTTGCCCCAACCGTTCTCAGAGTTCCACGCGCCAAGGCTGGTTTCAAAATATTGGCCGCATCCAGAGTCGAATCAATACCGCTACCAGAACCCATAATAGTATGAAGTTCATCGATAAAGAGAATCACTTTGCCATCTTCCTCGATATCCTTGATGATATTGTTCATGCGCTCTTCAAAATCACCACGAAAACGTGTCCCTGCAACGACATTCATCAAATCAAGCTCTAACACGCGCATCTTGGCCATTTCCGCAGGTACATCCCCACTAGCAATACGCTGAGCAAGTCCAAGTGCCAAAGCTGTTTTCCCGACACCCGCATCTCCAACCAAGACCGGATTATTCTTGGTTTTACGGCTCAAGATTTGAATCATACGTGAGATTTCCTTGTCACGACCGATAACTGGTTCTAACTTGCCAGAGCGCGCTTGCTCCGTCAGGTCATGCGTGTAGTCCTCTAGGCCTCCACTTTGAGCTTGAGGCATACCCATCATATTGGCCATGGAATTTTGCTTGTCAGATACCGTGCGATGACGTTGACGCAAAGCCTTGAGGTCTTCACGAGTCCATCCTGCACGCTCTTCTAGATTGCGACGAAGAGCGGCAATTCTGACCTGATCTTTCTGGTCTTCATAAGAGAAGCCCGCTCTCTCCAAGATACGAGTTGCCAAGGCATTGCCATCATGCAAAATCGCATAGAGGACATGCTCTGTTCCTAGCACCTTAGCATGGACCACTGAGGCCACATACTCTGCTTCTGTAAAGAGAACCTCCAAACGATGAGAAAAAGGCAATTCCGTAAAGGTTTCGTCTTGGCTATAGTCCGTTTCAGTCAGTTCCAACGCAACCTCTTCTAAACGATCCATCTCATATGGGTAATCATTTAGAGTGGCACCTGCCACACTGTAACTGTGATTGGACATGGCAATCAATAAATGCCAAGACTCTAGATAACGAGCTCCAAAATGGCCCGCAACCATGTAGGCACTTTCGATACATTCATTCAATGCTTTTGAATAGTTCATCTTACTTCTCTTTTCTATCTACCTCTTGTAATAGCTGTCGGAGCATATTGGCACGGACAACTGAGGATTCTTCCCCTAGGACACGATCCGTTGCCACAGATGCCAGTAAGGTCATCTCCTGCTTGGTCAGCAAGTCCTGCTCCACCAAAAGCTGGAGAATATCCTCATAGATCTCCTGACTAACTCGCTCTCCGATTGAATAAAGCAAATCGCGGAGCATCTCATGATGACTGGAAAACTCAATTCGCCCTATGCGAATGTAGCCTCCACCACCACGCTTGCTCTCAACCAAGTAACCTCTGCTTTCAGTAAAACGTGTCTTGATGACATAGTTGATCTGACTTGGTACAACCTGAAAAGTATCTGCTAACTGGCTCCGTTGCAATTCCACGATACCAGATTGGTCTAAAATCGCCTTGATATAGGCTTCGATATGATCTGATGTATTTTTAAATCTCATAATAAATCAAACTCCTTCTTTGAACCTTGACTATCTTTGACTATTATACCGAAATTTTTGATTTTTTAAAAGAAAAAGGGCGCTGGTAAAGAATAATCTTCACCAACTCCCTATTTTTCTACTTATCTAATCCCAATTCTGCTAATATTTGTCGTTTGTAGGCAATTTTTTGGACTTCCTTGTCCTCGTCTTCAGACCAATCTAGTTTAATTTCTGAAACAATCTGTCCAGGCCGATTTTTTAGAATGTAGATGCGGTCGCTGAGATTGAGGGCCTCCTCAATACTATGAGTGATGATCAAGGTCGTCAGCTGCAGCTGCTTGTGAATCTCAAGGTACCAAGCGTGGAGTTCCATCTTGGTCATCTCGTCCAAAGCGCTAAAGGCCTCATCCAAGAGAAAGAGCTTGTGCCCGAAAAGGTAGGTGCGGAGTAAGGCCACACGCTGACGCATTCCTCCGCTGAGTTCATGAGGATACTTGTCCCTTACGGCTGTCAACTGGAAGGTCGCAAGAATTTCATCCGCGCGAGCAATAGCCTCTGCTTTATCCACCTTTTGAATCAAGAGGGGCAGGATGATATTGCCAAGAACCGTCTTGTGCTCCAAGAGGAGATCCTTTTGCAGCATATAACTCACGCGCCCCTTAGGATTTTCCTCGCCGTCAAGGACAATTCGCCCGGACTGGACTTCTAAAATCCCAGCGATTAGGTTAAAGAGAGTGGTCTTACCAACACCACTTGGGCCCAAGATAGAAACCACTTCACCTGAAGTGACCTGCAAGTTGATATCCTCTAAAATCTTTTCATCACCATAGGCATAGCTTACATGTTCGAGTCTAATTTCTGTCATTATTTTACAAATTCGTTAGTGAAGCCCTTGTCAGTCAAGTCTTCTTTAAGGATACCATTTTTTTTGTCCCATTTGTAGAAGGCATTCCAGCGGTCAGCGTCAAATTGTCCCCATTTTTCCTTGTCGCTTGCGTATTCTTTTGACAAGTATTTTTGAGATTCGATGACAAAGTCACGTTTTTCCTTGAGTTCAGGTGCATTCTTGATGAGGATATCCGCAGCTTCTTCTGGATGTTCCATGGCATATTGGTAGCCTTTTTTGATGGCTTGGATGACTTTACGAGCTTCTTCTTTGTTGTCTTTGAGATAGTCGTTGTTTGCGATGATAACTGGTGAGTAGTAGTCAAACTCTTTGACATAGTCTTTCAAGTACATAAAGTTAGCGTCTACACCTTGAGATTTGGCAAGGATACCATCCCAACCGTAGTAGATCCAAGCAGTGTCAAAAACGCCATTGGCAATCGGTGTAATCGAGTTTGAGTCGTTGTTTGGTACTTTTTCGACCTTCTCAAAGTCTCCACCTTGTGATTCTACCAAGGTTTTCAACATAGCTAGCTCCGTTGGGTCATTCCAAGTTCCGTATTTCTTCCCAACCAAGTCCTTCGGACTGCTGACATTGTCAGATTTACGTGAGATGATCCCTGATGTATTGTGCTCTACGATAGCGGCAACGGCAGTGATTCCTGCCCCTTTTTCCAATTTCTTAGCCATGTAGTCTTGGAAATAGATAGCAAATGGTGCCTTGCCATTGATCACCAAGTCAGACGAGCTTTCTTCTGGTGGCAATTTCAAATCAACATCCACTCCAGCTTCTTTGAAATAGCCTTTTTCCTTGGCTACATAAAGCCCTGTGTGGTTGGTATTTGGCGTCCAGTCTAGAATAAAGTCAATCTTCTTGAGTTCTGCTTCTTTGTTATCCTTAGAAGCAGTCCCTTGACCACAAGCCACAAGCACAACAGCTACAAAAGCCGTTACAATCGTTAAAAACACTTTCCATGTTTTTTTCATTTTGATTTCCTCTTTTCTTTTTCTAAAACATCCTTATCTTAGGGACGTTTCCATTTAATCACATATTTTTCGCTAATATCGACCAATTTCATACCCAAAAGGCTGATAATCGACACCAAAATAATAATAGCAAACATGGTATCATACTGAAACAGTTTCTTGGACTGAATCATGTAGACACCTAGTCCTTCAAAGCCTCCCAACCACTCAGATACCACTGTTGTGATAAAAGCGTAGGAGACACTGACCCTCAGACCTGCATAAAAGTAAGGCAGGCTGACTGGAATTTTAAAATGCCACAGGATTTGCCAAGGCTTGGCTCGCATCAGACTAAACAAGGTCAGCATATCCTTGTCACAATGCCTAAATCCATCTAAAATGCTGACGATGATAGGGAAGGTTGTCGTCAGGATTATCAAGACAATCTTGGGCAAAATTCCATAGCCTAGCCACAAGACCAAGATAGGAGCTATAGCAATGGTCGGAATAGTCTGGACAACCACCATCATAGGGTAGATAAGATCATTGAGCCAAGTCAGACTATCCATAAGCACAGCCATGATACAGGCAATCAAGACTCCCAAGACTAGTCCGAGTAAAGCCACTCTCAAGGTCGCCCAGCTATGGTGCCAGAGAAATTCTCTGTCACGAACAAAGGCCTGGAGGATCTCAAGAGGAGTTGGCAGGATAAACTTGGGTAAAAGTTTGAATATTCCTGCTAACTGCCAGATTGACAAGACTCCTAGAAATCCCAATAGACTAATGTGTCGTCTCAGTATACTTTTCAAGTTTCTCATCGATGCTTAAAATCTCTCCTACATTTATTTTGACATTGGCAAAGACATTATCTACCTCCTGCCCAGCCACTTCAAGCGCTTCTTTGAGAATGCGCATAAGCTCATCAAACTCTCCTTCCAAAACCGTTTCAAATGGTGTCACCACCATGGTCATGGACTGCGCCTGCAGATAAGCAATCACCTGATCGATAATAGCAATTCGATTAATCCCCTGTGATAGGGGCAAGACTTGCAAGGCAATGCTTGCTTTCATAAAAACCTCCTCTTCTCAGTTTTTCTTTTTGAAAAAAAGAAAAACCTTTGCCATATATGGAAAAGGTACGGAATTCGGCTAAGTATCGTTCCCTACGCTGGCATTACCCAGATCAGGTGCGGTCGAAGTTTAACACTTCCTCTCAGACTGTACACAGACTCCCATATCTTATATGGACATATAGTAACGCAAATACAAGGAAAAGTCAAGGAAACTGTTTACAGAAAAACATGAAAAAGAGTTTGAAGCCAATTGCTCCAAACTCTTTCTTAACTTTCTTATTTAGCCTCGTACCAGGTTGCCCCTTCATTCTCATCAGCGATGAGGGGAACACTGAGCTGGATGGCTTCTTCCATGGTTTGTTTCACCAGAGCTTTGACGGCTGCTAGTTCTGATTTTGGAACCTCAAGGACGATTTCATCGTGCACTTGCAAGAGCATCTTGGTCTGATAACCGCCCGCTACTAAAGCCTTATCTAGTTGAATCATAGCAATTTTGAGAATATCCGCCGCCGAACCCTGGATAGGAGAGTTAATAGCTGTCCGCTCTGCAAAACCACGAATGTTAAAGTTGCGCGAATTGATATCTGGCAACTCGCGACGACGCTTGAAGAGGGTCTCTACATAGCCTTTATCACGCGCCTCACGTACCACTTCTTCCATATAATTTTTGATACCCGGGAAGCGTTCAAAATAGGTATCAATATAGGCTTTAGCCTCTTTACGACTGATGCCAAGATTATTTGATAAACCAAAGTCTGAAATTCCATAAACAACTCCAAAGTTGACAGCCTTGGCATTGCGACGGTCGTTTGGAGTCACATCCTCAGGACGTTCAATTCCGAAAACACGCATGGCTGTCGAGGTATGGATATCAGCTCCCTCTTGGAAGGCCTTTATTAAGTGCTCATCTTTAGAGATATGCGCCAAAACTCGCAACTCAATCTGTGAATAGTCAGAGCTGAGTAGGACACTATCCTGCCACTCTGGCACGAAAGCCTTACGAATCAAGCGACCTTGTTCCAAACGAACAGGGATATTTTGCAAGTTTGGATCTACACTAGACAGGCGCCCAGTCTGGGTCAAATCCTGCACATAGCGCGTGTGAATCTTGCCATCATCCAAAATCCAGTCCTGCAAGCCAACCACGTAAGTCGATTGAATCTTAGCAATCTGACGGTAGTCTAGAATTTTTTTAACAATCGGTGCAATAGGAGCCAGTCGCTCTAACACATCCACTGCTGTCGAGTAACCTGTCTTGGTTTTCTTAGTGTATTCTAGAGGAAGACCAAGCTTTTCAAAGAGAAGCACGCCCAACTGCTTAGGCGAGTTGATATTAAACTCCTCACCAGCTAGTTCATAAATCTCTTGAGTGAGCTGCTCAATGACGACCTCATTTTCAGCCTGCATCTCAAGTAGGGTTTCTTTTTTGACCTTGATCCCAGCGATTTCCATCTTGGCAAGGACAAAAGCCAGAGGTTGCTCCATGTCATAGAGAAGGTCTAACTGCCCATGTTCACTGAGTTTTTCAAGTAAAACAGGCTCAGTCTCAACCAATACTGCAACCTTGCGAGCCAAATGCTCCAAAAATTTTTCTCTCTCAGGGATGGCTTTCTTGACACCCTTACCATAGAAGGTCTCATCATCGACCAAGTAAGTCTGGCCATAGAGACTCGCAATGGTTGAAATTTCATTGTTCTCGACAGTAGAAAGGAGGTATTTGGCCAAACGACTGTCAAAAGCAGGAGTCTGCAAATTCAAACCAAAACGGTTTAAAAGAACCTTCGCTTTCTTAAAGTCATACACTTTCAGATGTATTTTTTCTAAAAATTCCTTGAAAATCGGCTCCTGCAAGAGCTCAAGTTTGTCTGTAGCGTAAAGTTTATCTCCGCAGGACCAGGCAAAACCAACCAAGTCATCTGTATGGTAGTTCTCACCAAAGAGTTCAAAGTGGAAGATAGAGTCGGAACTCAGCATGTCTTGACTGACTTGGTCAACGATAGTGAAATCCAAGCTCTCAGGCGCATCCTTCGACGAAACATTTAGAGCTTGTTTGAGCTGTTTGAAGCCCATCTCATCGTAGAATTTCCCGAGATTTTCCACATCTGGGCCATTATAGACCAAGTCGTCTAGTCCAATCTCAATTGGTGCCTGAGTTTCAATGGTCGCCAAGGTTTTAGACAAAAAGGCTTGTTCCTTGTCATTGATGAGATTTTCCTTCATCTTAGAAGCCTTCATCCCATCGATATTTTCATAAATACCCTCGAGCGAACCGTGTTCTAGCAAGAGCTTGATGCCCGTCTTTTCACCGATTTTCGTGACACCAGGGATATTATCAGACTTATCCCCCATAAGAGCCTTAAGATCAATGAACTGAGCTGGTGTAAGGCCCATCTTTTCCATAAGATAGTCTGGCGTAAAGGCCTCAAACTCAGCCACACCTTTCTTGGAAATCTCGACCACCGTATGCTCATCCGTCAACTGGATCAAGTCCTTGTCTCCGCTGACGATAGTCACATCAAAAGAATCCTGCTCAGCCAAGCGACCTAGGGTCCCGATGATGTCATCCGCTTCATACTGGGCCAACTCATAATGGCGAATCCCAAGATGGTCTAACAACTCACGAATGAAGGGAAATTGCTCACGAAACTCATCTGGGGTTTTAGCACGGCCACCCTTATAGTCTGCATACATCTCTGTTCGGAAAGTCGTCTTACCTGCATCAAAGGCTACCAAAACATGACTGGGCTCAACCCGCTCTAAGACATGATTCAACATGAGTTGAAAGCCATAGATTGCATTGGTATGAAGGCCATTAGCATTTTTAAAACGATCCAGTTGCTGATAGAGCGCAAAAAAAGCTCGAAAAGCAACAGAAGATCCATCAATTAATAATAATTTTTTCTTGTCCATACACCCATTATAAAGGAAAGAGGGGAAAAATACCATCGGAAAGAATAGGCAAATGGTAGCGAAGTCCACTTTTTTATATTCTTTCTAGATTCTAGCTCCGTTACTGTCCACTCGATAGCCATCCACAGTGGTATTCACTGCTAAAGCCCCTGAAGCATTGACGTAGTAATACTTTCCTCCTACTTGGAACCACTGGCTAGACTTCATAGCCCCTGAACTCTCCAAATAATACCATGTTCCATTTTCCTTGAGCCAACCTGTCTGCATCTCCCCTGATGCCTTTAGATAGTACCAATGCGAGCCATCCTTTACCCAACCTGTTGACATAGTCCCGTTTTCTTTGAAGTGATACCAACTGCCATTTATTTTCTTCCAACCAGTTGCGAGTTTCCCATTCTCACGGTAATTCCAAATACCGTTTTGCTTCTTCCAACCATTCTCCACCGATTCTGTTTCCGTATGCTGGACGTATCTCCTCGTTCCACTATAGGATAGATAGCTGAGCCATTTATAACCGTCCTTTTCTACGATTTGATCGTAGCTAACATTTTCACCAGGATAGTAGTAGTCAATAACTTGCGCTGTACTTGACGGCTGATTTCGAATGGCAGATTTTTGAGTAAACGTATGAGTCCCACTAGATGCCAGCCCTGACCTGATAGGATTTCCAGTTCTACCACCATTCCCTACCAAGTCCTTAAAATGGATAAAGCCTGTCATAGAGCTAGCTTTTACGCTGCGACGATTGTATTTCTCCCTAACTCCATAGTTATACTCTTCGATCTCAATCGTATCTCCTGATACATTTGATACCCAGGCCACGTGCCCATAATAACCTTCTGTCGACCAAGCAATGGCCCCAACTTCTGGCTTAGTATCCACACGGTAGCCTTCTCGCCTTGCACGATGTCCCCATTCATTCGCATTTCCGTAGGCAGGTGGAATTTCAAAGCCATTTACACTACTCAAACGAAAGGCCGCAAAAGACGTACACTGGCGAGAATACATCCGCCACTGATCGATTTCAACACTACCATTTTTGTAGTGAAGCGGATAGTCATCTCCACGCGCTACACTGTTGGCCTGAACCGATTCTCCACCAAACAAAAAAGCACTCGTAACCAACAATGTAGCCAGTCCTACACTCAATTGAGCACATCTACTCTTCTTAACTCCTGATTTAAAAAACGTCATTCATTCTCCTTAATAATATAAATTTCCGAGGTTACCCTCCTTTATACTATTCGGGAGAAAAAGAAAAAAGTGAGCAAAGCTCACTTCATTTTAGGATTCTTGGTCTAGATAGCGAATCAAATTCTTCTCTGTCAAGATATCTGAGTAGGTGAAGGATTCAACATAGACATTGACTTGTTTGTCTCCCTCAACATCCCCAAATTCAACGATAAATAGAGATGGATAAACCTCAATTAGCTTACCCAATCTATTTTTTTGGCGCTTACGGCCATTCTCCAAAGTCATTTCAACGACTTGTCCCTCATGCGCCTTGATCTCTTCTTTGATTTTTTTCATCTTGGCTACATCTGAAAATGCATCTGACATCTTATGCCTCCCTCTTTGAGATACTTGAAAATTTATTGTATTCTTTTTGGAAAATCAATTCCACTGTTCCACGAGCTCCACTACGGTTTTTCTCGATGATAACCTCAACCTTATTATTTGGAATTCCTTCCTCTTCTTCACCCGCACGATCGTAGTAGTCGTCACGGTATAGAAAGGCTACGATATCTGCATCCTGCTCGATAGAACCCGATTCACGAATATCAGACAAGACTGGTCTCTTATCCTGACGCTGTTCCACTCCACGGGATAACTGGCTGAGAGCAATGACTGGAACTTTCAATTCCTTGGCTAGAATTTTTAGCTGACGAGAAATTTCAGAAACTTCTTGTTGGCGGTTTTCACGACCAGTCCCTGTGATAAGCTGTAGGTAGTCGATCAAAATCAAGCCTAGATTGCCTGTTTCTTGAGCCAGTTTGCGTGAGCGCGAACGAATCTCCGTGATTCGAATCCCTGGTGTATCATCAATATAGATACTTGCGTTGGCTAGATTCCCTTGAGCAATGGTATATTTTTGCCATTCCTCATCGGTCAATTGACCCGTACGGATAGAATGGGACTCCACCAAGCCTTCGGCCGCCAACATACGGTCTACTAGACTTTCCGCACCCATTTCCAGTGAAAAGATAGCTACAGTCTTGTCCAACTTAGTCCCGATGTTCTGAGCAATGTTCAAGGCAAAGGCTGTTTTACCGACCGCAGGACGAGCTGCGATAATAATCAGTTCCTCCTCATGGAGACCTGTCGTCATATGATCCAAATCACGGTAGCCCGTTGCAATACCAGTGATATCCGTTGTTTGTTGTGACCGAACTTCTAGGTTCCCAAAGTTGATATTTAGAATATCACGGATGTTCTTGAAACCACTACGATTGGCATTTTCGCTAACATCAATGAGTCCCTTTTCAGCTTGAGCAATGATTTCATCTACAGGCTTAGAAGCCTCATAGGCTTGGTTGACAGAGTCTGTCAACTTGGAAATCAAACGACGTAGCATAGCCTTTTCTGCAACGATTTTAGCATAATACTCCGCGTTAGCTGAAGTTGGTACAGAGTTGACAATTTCAACAAGATAGGACAAGCCACCAATATTTTGGAGATCCCCTTGGCTATCCAAAATCGTTCGAACTGTCGTCGCATCAATCGCCTCTCCACGATCCGACAAGTCTACCATCGCTTGGAAAATCAACCGATGAGCATACTTAAAGAAGTCTCGAGAATCAATGTATTCTCGGACAAAAACGAGCTTGCTCTCATCTATAAAAATAGCCCCCAGAACAGATTGTTCGGCCAAAATATCCTGAGGTTGAACTCGCAGTTCCTCTACTTCTGCCATCCGACTTTCCTTCCTTTTACAATCTTGTCAAGAAGTTGTAAACTTACCCTTCTTTTACACGAAGATTGATGACACTTGTAACATCTTGGTAGATTTTTACTGGTACATCAATCAAACCTACTGCTCGAATTGGTGCTTTTACTTGAATGTGACGCTTGTCAATATTGATTCCAAATTGCTTTTGCAATTCTTCTGCAATTTTCTTGTTGGTGATGGATCCAAAGGTACGGCCATCTGGTCCAACTTTTTCAACAAACTCTACGACAGTCTCTTCTGCTTCGAGTTTGGCCTTGATGGCTCTTGCCTCTGCTAACATCTCTGCATGAGCCTTTTCTTCAGACTTCTGTTTTCCACGCAATTCACCGATTGCCTGAGCAGTCGCTTCCTTAGCCAAATTCTTTTTAATCAAGAAGTTTTGGGCGTAGCCAGTTGGCACTTCCTTGATTTCGCCTTTTTTCCCTTTTCCTTTGACATCTGCTAAAAAGATTACTTTCATTCTTCTTTCTCCTTTTCTTTTAGTTCATCCAAGATTAGTTGAGTCAACTTTTCTCCAACTTCTGATAGACTCATATCCTTAATCTGCGCAGCAGCTAGGTTAAAGTGACCACCACCGCCCAGTTCTTCCATAATCCGTTGCACATTGATTTTACTACGGCTTCGAGCCGAGATAGAGATGAATCCTTGTGTATTTTTTGCCAGAACGAAACTAGCCTCAATGCCAGACATAGCCAACATAGCATCGGCAGCCTTACTGATGACAACCGTATCATACGTAGTTGAGTCCTTAGCTTTGGCAATCAAGATATCTGAACCTAACTTACGACCTTGTAAAATGAGTTCATTTACCTCACGGTACTCTTCAAAATCTGTCGCAGCAATCTCCTGGATAGCAATACTGTCACTTCCCCGTGTTCTGAGGTAGCTAGCTACATCAAAGGTTCTACTCGTTACTCGTGACGTAAAGTTTTTGGTATCCAGCATCATACCAGCCATCAGTACACTAGCCTGCATACGACTCAAACGATTTTTCTTAGAATTTTGGAACTGAATCAATTCTGTGACCAACTCACTCGCACTACTTGCTCCACTTTCGATATAGGTGATTACTGCATTCTCTGGAAAATCCTGATCACGTCGATGGTGGTCAATGACAATGGTTTGAGTGAACAGTTCGTAAAAATCTTTCGACAAGGTCAAAGCCGTCTTGGAATGATCCACTAAAATCAACAAAGAGCGCTTGGTGACCAATCTCATCGCATCAGCCAGAGGCAAGAGCTTAGTGACACCCTCTTTTTCCAAGAAGTTGACGGCGCGCTCAATGTCTGGCGACATTTGTTCTGCATCATAGACAGCATAACTGTTCTCAATAATATTATTTGCAAACAACTGCATGCCAACTGCAGAACCTAAAGCGTCCATATCCAGATTCTTGTGCCCGACTACAAAGACTTGGTCTACACTTCTAATTTTATCTGAAATAGCTGTCATCATTGCTCTGGTACGTGTTCTTGTTCTCTTAACAGAGGCTGCGGAACCACCACCGAAATAGACTGGGTTCTTGGTTTCATCATTTTCCTTGACAACCACTTGGTCCCCACCACGAACCTCAGCTAAGTTCAAATTCCTTAAAGCAACTTTCCCTATCTCATCATGATTTCCATCACCATAAGAAAAGCCCATGCTCAAGGTCAATGGCAGCTGTCTCTGTTTTGCCTCCTCACGAAAGGCATCAATCACAGAGAATTTATCATTCATCAAGCCCTCAAGAACTGTGTAATCAGTAAATAAATAAAAGCGGTCCATCCCCACACGCCGAGAAAACATAGCATACTTACTAGCAAATTCTGAAACAAAATTTGCCACAAAGCTATTGATATGACTAATATCGGAGTCGGAGGTTGCATCTTCTAGATCATCGTAGTTGTCTACCGAGATAACCCCAATCACTGGTCGACTGGTTACCAATTCGACAGTTGCTTCGTACTCCCCAGAAACATCAAAGAAATACAAAACACCCGAAGCCTTGTCCATATGAACAGCATAGCGTGTTTCGCCTAAGGTAGCATACGAACCAGGATTCCCAACAGAAGCTTTGATAATGGTTTGAATCAAGTCAACATCAATTTCGCCTTCTTCAGTCGTCAAAATCAACTCAGCATAAGGATTAAACCATTCGACTTCGCCACTAGATAAGTCTAATTTCAGAACACCAACTGGCATTTGATCGAGCAACGTGTTCAAGCTATCTTCCGCTTGATGGTTTACGTATTGGATTTGTTCAATTTCGCTCTTTTCATACTGTTTTTTTTGCCAGATGAATAAAAGCAGATAAAGAAGTACAAATAAAAACAAGGCACTGATTGTTACAACATTATTTTGTGAAAAAATAATCAGCATTGTTAAGGTTCCGAAAGTTGCAATCCCTAGTAGAACCGCAGAAATCGGAGTTAAATTATTTTTTTTCATTCTAAACCTCTTGCGCATTATTATATCACAAATGCCCTTAAAAAGCGACCTTTAAAAAGTGGTAAGCCTCCTTTTCCTTATTGATTTTTTTATGGTTTTAATGCAAAAAGGAGAATAAGCTCATTATCCTCCTGCACTAAGATTACTACCATCTAACGTTCAACGATGAGGGCTGTTCCCATCCCTCCCCCGATACAGAGAGTTGCTAACCCAGTTTTAGCATCACGTTTCATCATCTCATGTACCAGCGTCACTAGGATTCGGCAACCGGAGGCCCCAATTGGGTGACCGAGAGCAATGGCACCACCATTGACATTGACAATATCTGTGTTAAATCCAAGTGTTTTCCCAACCGCACAAGCCTGAGCAGCAAAGGCTTCATTTGACTCAATCAAGTCAAGATCATCAACTGTCAAATTGCCTTTTTCAAGAGCTTTGCGAGTCGCATAAATCGGTCCACATCCCATCATCTTAGGATCCAAACCAGCACTTGCATACGAACGAATGCGGGCAATCACTGAAAGCCCTAATTCTTCCGCTTTTTCAGCACTCATGACCAAGACAGCTGCTGCCCCGTCATTGATACCTGAAGCATTTCCCGCTGTGACAGAACCGTCTTTTTTGAAAACAGGACCTAGCTTAGATAAACTCTCCAAGCTAGTATCTTTTCTAGGATATTCATCTGTATCAAAAACGATAGGATCGCCTTTGCGTTGAGGAATGACCACTGGAACAATCTCTTTCTTAAAGCGTCCAGATTCTATAGCCGCCACTGCTCGTTTTTGTGATTCCAAAGCAAGAGCATCTTGTTCATCCCGACTAATACCATATTCTTCAGCCACATTCTCAGCTGTGATCCCCATATGGTATTCGCTAAAAGCATCAGACAAACCGTCCTTAATCATGGTATCTACCACTTTTGAATCTCCCATACGGCCACCCCAACGGAAACTTGGCAAAACGTATGGCGCCTGACTCATGTTTTCTGCACCACCAGCTACGATAATATCTGCATCGCCACATCGAATCGCTTGAGCAGCCAACTGCACTGCCTTCAAACCAGAACCACAAACCTTATTGATGGTAAAGGCTGGTGTAAATTCGGGGAGTCCTGCATGAATGCTCATTTGGCGAGCCACGTTTTGGCCTAAACCTGCGCCAAGGACATTCCCCATAATCACTTCATCTACCTGCTCTGGTTTAATATTCGCTTTTTCCAAAGCACTCTTAATGACCAAAGATCCCAAATCAACAGCTGAAACATTCTTCAAGCTTCCTCCAAAGGAGCCTATAGGAGTCCGCACTGCCGAAACAATCACTACCTCTTTCATAACTACCTCCATTTATACCTCTTATAATGATGTAATACAAAAGTGGTTTACAATTGTGTAAACCACTTTTACATAGTTGTCAAGATTTTATGATTCCTTAACTTCTAGCAAACCAACTTCACCATCTTCGCGGCGATACAAAACATTTGTTGTTTGATCTTCTACATCTACATAGATAAAGAAATCATGTCCCAACAAGTCCATTTGAAGAAGAGCTTCTTCCAAATCCATTGGTTTTAAATCAATTTGTTTTGAACGAACCACTTTTGGCTGCACAACATTTGCATCTTCAACTAGAGCATCTGTAAAGAGTTGGCTTGTTGCAACCTTATTTTTATTCTTGCGTTCGATTTTTGTTTTATTTTTTCGAATCTGGCGTTCAATTTTATCTGTTACAAGATCGATAGAACCATACATATCTTGAGAAATATCTTCTGCACGAAGGGTAATTGATCCAAGTGGAATTGTTACTTCAACTTTTGCTGTTTTTTCACGGTAAACTTTCAAGTTGACACGTGCATCCAACTCTTGTTCAGGTTGAAAATATTTTTCGATCTTTTCGAGTTTAGAAACTACATAATTGCGAATTGCTTCTGTTACTTCTAGGTTTTCACCACGGATACTATATTTAATCATATAAGTACCTTCTTTCTAAACATTTTTATTTTTCTAACTATATTATAACGCTTTCATTTTCATTTTGCAAATTTTTTCCTTATCTTACAAGAGAAAAAGTTTTGACTTCCAAAACACCTGCCTCTTCAAAAAGTCGCTTCACACGATTGATAGTCGCCCCTGTCGTATAGATGTCATCAATAACCAAAATCTTCTTAGGAAGAGGGGCTTCCGTTTTAATATAAAAGGGAATTTCCGTAGCTAATCGTTCTGAGCGATTCTTAGAAGAACTAGCCTTCTCTTCTCTTTTCCCTAGTAAATCTTGAAAGGAAAATCCTGCTGCCTCAACCAAACCTTCAACCTGATTAAATCCCCTCTCAAGCAATCTTTCAGGACTTAGAGGAATTAGCACAAATTCATAGTCTCCATACTTTTTCAACTCATCTGCAAGTACAGGAGTAAAAACCTTTCTAAGCAGAAAATCCCCATCAAACTTATATCGACTAAAAAAGTCTTTCATAGCTTGATTATAGGTGAAGATTGCTTTATGATCAACTTGAATCCCATCTTCACACCAAAGTTTACAATCTTGACACGTAGTTGACAACCCTCTTTTCATGCAGTTTGGACAATGATCCTCACATATCTTCTCAAAAGTAGAATCACAAGCTGAACAAAGATAGTTGTGCTCATTCTTAAACAGTAAGAGGTGACTAAATGTCAAGTCACTCTTTGTTGACTGGCCACATAATAAACAATTCATAATCCCGCCTCCTTATTCATCTGCTTGATTTCCTTGATTGCCTTTTTGATCGAAGTATTTAATCCATCATGAAAGAAGAGCAACTCACCAGTTGGTCTGTCCATACTACGCCCAACTCGCCCTCCAATCTGAATCAAGCTAGACTTGGTAAAGAGACGATGATTAGCTTCTACTACGAAAACATCCACACAAGGGAAGGTAACCCCACGTTCCAATATTGTCGTACTGATCAGTATTGTTAGTTCTCCATCTCGAAAAGCTTGCACCTGCTCTAATCGGTCTTCTGTCACAGAAGACACAAAACCAATTTTCTCATCTGGAAAATACACCTGCAAGATTTCTTTTAGTTTCTCGCCTTTCTGAATCTCTGATGCAAAAATTAATAATGGATAGCCAGTCTTTCTCTGCTTCTCAATATAGGCCTTTAACTTAGATGATAACTGACTTTTCTCTAAACAACGATTAAAATCCGATAACCAAACTGGTTTTGGAATAATTAATGGATTTCCATGAAATCGTCTTGGCAAGCTCAATCGTTTTAATTCTCCCGTGCGAACCTTCTTATCTAACTCATCTGTAGATGTCGCTGTTAAAAAGATTCTCAGACCATCCTCCTTTACACTATTCTTTACAGCGTAGTAAAGCATAGAGTTGTCAACATAAGGAAAGGCATCTACTTCATCTACTATCAACAAATCAAAGGCATGATAAAATTTTAATAACTGATGCGTCGTTGCAACCACTAAGGGAGTCCGAAAATAGGGCTCTGATTCGCCATGAAGTAGTGCTATCTCACAAGCAAAGTCATTCTGCAGGCGCCTATACAGTTCCAAACAAACGTCTATGCGAGGGCTGGCCAAACATACTACACCACCACCATCAATCACTTTGGCCACAACTTGATAAATCATCTCTGTCTTTCCAGCTCCTGTCACAGCATGAACTAAGGTCGGTTCTTTCTTTTCGACTGCTCGGATCAATCCCTCCGATACCTTCTCTTGAAAAGGAGTCAATTGGCCACGCCATTTAAGAACATCTTGTTTCGGAAAATCCTCCTGCGTAAAATAGTATAAAGCTTGATCACTCCTGACTCGCTTCATCAGCAAGCACTCCCTGCAATAGTAAGCACCAACAGGCAAATACCATTCTTCCAAGATAGGACTGTCACAACGTTGACAAAATAGTTTCCCCTTCTCTTTTCTCATTGCTTGCAGTTTCACTGCTGCCTCTCGTTCTTCTTTGGTTAATTCTTTCTCAGTAAACAAGCGACCGAGATAATTTGGATTTACTTTCATACTTCTTTATTCGTAAAAATCTAGCACTTTAGGTATTTTTTTAGTACAATTAGATTATGGAATTTAGAACAATTAAAGAGGATGGGCAGGTCCAAGAAGAAATCAAAAAATCCCGCTTTATCTGTCATGCAAAGCGTGTCTATAGTGAAGAAGAGGCGCGTGATTTCATCACTGCCATCAAAAAAGAACACTACAAAGCCACCCATAACTGCTCTGCTTTTATTGTAGGGGAACGAAGTGAAATCAAGCGTACAAGTGATGATGGCGAGCCTAGTGGTACTGCTGGAGTCCCTATGCTTAGTGTCCTAGAGAATCACAATCTTACCAATGTCTGTGTAGTAGTTACCCGCTACTTTGGAGGAATTAAGTTAGGTGCTGGGGGTTTGATTCGTGCTTATGCAGGTAGTGTAGCCTTGGCTGTCAAAGAGATTGGCATTATTGAAATCAAAGAGCAAGCTGGTATAGCCATTCAAATGTCTTATGCTCAGTATCAAGAATATGGTAACTTTCTTAAAGAATATAATCTCATGGAACTAGAAACAAATTTTACAGACCAAGTCGATACGATGATTTATGTTGACAAGGAAGAGAAAGAAAATATCAAAGCTGCTCTTGTAGAGTTTTTTAATGGAAAGGTTACTTTAACAGATCAAGGTTTACGGGAGATTGAAGTTCCTGTAAACTTAGTGTAAATCTGCGAATAAATAGTACCTACTAAATTTATTCGCAGATTCACAGCTTGGATGCTTCATATAAAAAAATCCTATCACTTCGATAGGATTTCTATATTTTACAAATAGCTTAGGGCGCGTTATACTAGTATCATCTTATACAAAGAGGTATATCTATGACTATCTACAATAATATTACTGAACTAATCGGACAAACACCAATTGTTAAACTCAACAATATTGTTCCAGAGGGTGCTGCAGACGTCTATGTTAAACTAGAGGCCTTTAACCCAGGATCTTCAGTCAAAGACCGTATTGCCCTTAGCATGATTGAAAAAGCGGAACAAGATGGCATTCTAAAACCCGGTGCTACTATTGTTGAAGCAACAAGTGGAAATACTGGAATCGGTCTTTCATGGGTTGGTGCTGCTAAAGGATATAAAGTTGTTATCGTCATGCCAGAAACGATGAGTGTGGAACGACGTAAGATTATCCAAGCCTATGGTGCTGAACTTGTCCTCACTCCTGGTAGCGAAGGTATGAAAGGTGCGATTGCCAAAGCCCAAGAAATCGCAGCTGAGCGCGATGGTTTCCTTCCTCTACAATTTAACAATCCAGCTAATCCTGAAGTACACGAAAGAACAACAGGAGCTGAAATACTAGCTGCTTTCGGTTCTGAGGGACTAGATGCCTTTGTGGGTGGTGTTGGTACTGGTGGAACGATCTCAGGTGTTTCTCACGCTCTTAAAGCAGCAAATTCAAACATTCAAGTTTATGCAGTTGAGGCAGACGAGTCAGCTATCTTGTCTGGTGAAAAACCAGGACCTCACAAAATTCAAGGTATCTCAGCTGGATTTATCCCTGAAACGCTTGATACAAAGGCCTATGATGGTATCGTCCGTGTAACATCAGATGATGCTCTTGCACTTGGCCGTGAGATTGGCGGAAAAGAAGGCTTCCTTGTTGGGATTTCTTCAGCTGCAGCGATTTACGGGGCAATTGAGGTTGCCAAGAAATTAGGTACAGGTAAGAAAGTCCTTGCTTTAGCACCAGATAACGGCGAACGTTATCTGTCTACAGCACTCTATGAATTTGAAGTGTAGTCTCCTAAATGCACTTAGCCCTTATTATAGGGCTTTTTCTTTGTTCAATTTAAAGAAAAATCTAAGTTCCCTACAGCAAAAGAAAAAGGAAGCAAATTGCTTCCTCTTTTATCATTAGTTATTCAAGGCTGCTGCCATTGTAGCTGCAACTTCAGCTTCGAAGTCATTTGCAGCTTTCTCAATTCCTTCACCAACTTCAAAGCGAGCGAACTCAACTACTGAAGCGTTAACTGAATCAAGGTATGCTTCAACTGTCTTGCTATCGTCCATGATGTAGACTTGGGCAAGAAGTGTGTAAGCTTGGTCAACTTTAGTGTTGTCAAGCATGAAGCGGTCCATTTTACCTGGGATGATTTTGTCCCAGATTTTTTCTGGTTTGCCTTCTGCAGCCAACTCAGCTTTGATGTCAGCTTCAGCTTGAGCGATTACTTCTTCAGTCAATTGTGCTTTTGATCCATATTTCAAGTGTGGAAGAGCTGGTTTGTTAACCATTGCACGGCTTTCGTTGTCTTGGTCGATTACGTGGTTCAATTGTGCCAACTCATCTTTAACGAATTGAGCGTCCAATTCTTTGTATGAAAGAACTGTTGGTTTCATCGCTGCGATGTGCATTGACAATTGTTTAGCAAGTGCTTCATCTCCACCTTCAATGACAGAGATAACACCGATACGTCCACCGTTGTGTTGGTAAGCACCGAAATGTTGTGCATCTGTTTTTTCGATCAAAGCAAAACGACGGAATGAGATTTTTTCCCCGATAGTTGCAGTTGCAGACACATAAGCTGCTTCAAGAGTTTCGCCTGAAGGCATTGTCAAAGCAAGTGCTTCTTCGTTGTTAGCTGGTTTTCCTTCAGCAATTACTTTAGCTGTAGCATTAACCAAGTCAACGAATTGAGCGTTTTTCGCAACGAAGTCAGTTTCAGCGTTTACTTCAATTACTGCTGCAACGTTACCGTTAACATAAACACCAGTCAAACCTTCTGCAGCAACGCGGTCAGCTTTCTTAGCTGCTTTCGCCATACCTTTTTCACGAAGCAATTCAATCGCTTTTTCGATATCACCGTCTGTTTCTACAAGCGCTTTTTTAGCGTCCATAACACCGGCACCAGATTTTTCACGCAACTCTTTTACAAGTTTAGCTGTAATTTCTGCCATTTTGATTCTCCTATATTTTTTAAAAATAGGAGAGCCGGGCTACGCCCCGCCCTCCTAGGTAATTACTATTTATATGAATTAAGCGTTGTCGCCTTCTACAACTTCAACGATTTCTTCGATTGAGTCTGCTTGAGCTTCTGAAGCTGCAAATTCTGCTTCAACTGCTGCTGCATCTTCACCTTGACGTCCTTCGATGATAGCGTCAGCCAATTTAGCTGTGATCAATTTAACCGCGCGGATAGCGTCATCGTTAGCTGGGATGATTACATCGATATCGTCTGGATCAGTGTTTGTGTCAACCATCGCTACAACTGGGATTCCCAATTTTTTAGCTTCTTTAACAGCGATTTGTTCTTTATGTGGGTCAACTACGTACATTACATCTGGGATACGAGGCATGTCTTCGATACCACCCAAGAATTTTTCAAGACGTGCACGTTGTTTGTTAAGAAGTGCAACTTCTTTCTTAGGAAGAACGTCGAAGATTCCTTCTTCTTCCATACGTTTGATTTCTTTCAAACGAGCAATACGTTTTTGGATAGTTCCCCAGTTAGTAAGAGTTCCACCCAACCAACGGTGGTTGATGAAGTATTGACCTGAACGTACAGCTTCTTCAGCAACAGCGTCAGCAGCTTGTTTCTTAGTACCAACAAACAATACAACTGCATCGTTAGCTGCTGCATCACGCATAAAGTCGTAAGCTTGGTCAGCGTATTTTACAGTTTGTTGCAAGTCGATAACGTGGATTCCGTTACGCTCAGTGAAGATGTACTTAGCCATCTTAGGGTTCCAGCGACGAGTTTGGTGACCAAAGTGTACACCAGCCTCAAGAAGTTGTTTCATTGAAATTACTGCCATGAGTATTTCTCCTTTTTGTTTTTTTCCTCTTCTAGATTTCAACTTGCAAAACGACCCAAGGGCAACAGTTTCACAATTCATCAAGAATGAGTATTATCGTTTACACGACAGGTTTTATTTTATCATATTTCAACAGTATTTTCAAGCTATTTAGTAGAATTTTAGTAGGACTTTCGGATAAAAACATTAAAAGAGACTCGATTGAGTCTCTTCGTTTTATACATTAGTTTGGATAGATATATGTTACGTAACCTTCAGAAGTTGTAGTTGGGTTGAACCATCCACGTTTGTTTCCGATTGTACGATCTCCACCGTAGTTTGATTCTGATACTTGAATACGAGTTGATGATGAAACTGCTGTAACAACCGCTACGTGTCCATAACCACCATCATTCCAACATGCAATCGCACCAGCTTGTGGAGTTGAACCTGTGCGGAATCCTGCTGCGGCTGCACTTGTTGCCCACTGAGCTCCGTTGCCCCAGTAATCTCCAGCCCAAGGTGCCAATGTTTTAGCTCCCCAAGTACATTCACCAGTTGGATAACTTGAAGCATTTGAGCTGTATGTTGGACGTTGTCTAGCAGGCGCTGGCGCAGGTGCCGGAGTGTAGCTTGAATCTTCCTCGTCAGTTGTTGATGTTGCCTGTACTTGAGCTGAGAAACTTGTGTTTCCAGAAGCAACAACTGATTGCTGTTGGCTTGTTTGACGTGCTCTGTAAGCTGCTTCTGCTTCTGCAGCCGCACGTGCTTCTGCCTCTGCTGCTGCTTTCTTCTCTAGCAAACTAGCTTTTTCACCTTCTGCAGTAGCTTTCTCAGCAGCAAGATTCAACTCTGCAACCTTCAACTCAGCTTGCTTAGTTGTCAATGCCTGCGCATCATCAGCCAGTTTTTGTTGGTTCGCAATAACTGTATTAATTGCTTCATTATTGGCTACTTGTTTATCAGAAATTGCTTTTTTATCAGCCTTTTGTTGCTCCAACATTTTGTTGTTAGCCGATACAATCTCGCTCATTGCAGCAACACGCGAAATGGCTTCTGTGATTGATTTTGAGTTTACAATTGTATTAATGTAGCTAGTCGCAGCTCCATTTGTCTGTGCACTACGTGCTTGTTTTTCTAAAGAAGCATTACGAGCCACGATATTTTTAGAAAGCTCTGTAATTTCTCCTTCAAGTTTTTTAGATTCAGCTTGTAATTTTTCGTTTTCGGATTGCAAGCTTGCTTGCTCTGCTTGAATTGTTGAAACTTGACCTTGGATTTGATCCACTTGCTTTTGAGCTTCTTGTTGTTGCGCTGTTAAACTGCTAATTTTATTATCTTGAGCAGCAATTTTTTCATCAGTTGTTTCTGCACGAACAGTTGTCAATACTGCCGTTTGTGAGACCAATACTGTACTTAACAAAAGTGACGCTAAGATTTTTTTCTTCATATTCTGTCGATACTCCTTCTATTTGAGACATTACTAGTATACCAAAAAAAGACATAATAAATATTACGCCTTTGTTACATTTATATTTCTTTCTTATAGATAAATTTTTTCAAAAATAAATTGAAAAATGACAATCCATAAAAAGTTCAGAATCATTGATGGGACAAGGCTATAGACGATGAATACCGGCATGGAATCTACAGTCAGTCCTACGGCAAGAGCCAAAAGATAGCTCCCCATATCAAACAGAAAACTGATCACAATAATGGTCAACATCCTTGTCCAACGATTTGTCAAAATCACGCTATTGAACTTGTGGAGCGAAGCACCTATCAAGATAAACAAAAGCGTGGCAATTCCAATCAAGTGGAAAAAATAAATATCATAAACCAAGCCCACTACAAAACAATAGGCTAGGTAGAGATACTCCGATACTTCGATTGTCTCAAATAAGAGAAACAAAAACAGAAAATGACTGGCTAAATGAAAGTGGGGGAAAAAGGATCCCACCAGTTGTCCAATATGAGCATCAATTAGCACAACAAAAGGGAGTAAAAAGAAAATACCAATTTGTTTTAACAATCTCATTGCTAATTCCCCACTAACTCTACCACATGAAGATCTTTGATATCAGCACTTAACTTTACAGTTACCTCTCGTGTTAGATAGTCACTGCTGTGCGTTGTACCAACAATCTCTCCAACAGGAATATCTTTGACATTAAAGTTTCCTAGCCCACCTGTAGTCACCTTGTCTCCAGCACTGATGTCACTATTACTATTTAATTGGCTAATTTTAAGCAGTTCAGCTTCCTTGTCATAACCAACGATAATTCCGTAAATTTCAGTAGAACCATGTTGGATTTTAACAGAGATCTTATCCGTGTTTTCAGCGTTGGTTAAAAGATTGACAGTTGTTGAATGATCTTCCACCTTTGAAACACTACCAATCAAGCCGCCGTTTGCAATGGCCAACATATTTTCAGAAGCTCCTTTTGAACTTCCTACATCAATTGTTAACTCTTGCTTCCAAGATACTGGAGCACGCATAATCACATCTGCTGCTAGGGTTTTTGTAGACTGTAATTTTGACTTCATCTCTAGCAACTGACGTAGTTGTTCATTTTCTGTTTTTAAACGTTCTGATTGATTAGATTCTACCTCTAGTTGATAAAGTTGTTTTTTTAGACTCTCATTTTCATTATAAGTCTGCGTCAAATGTCCTAAATCTGATTTGAAAGTATCAAACCACTGAAAGGGTTTTCGAACAATTCTATCGACTAAAGAAATCCCATCTCCTAGTTTCGTCACAATAGCGCTTGAATAGGTTGTCACTAATAGTACAGAAACTGCCAGAACTGTGACAAAAACGATGATTATATATTTTGATTTTTTAAAACGGTTCATATTCCTACCTTTATATTAAAGACCTGCTACTGTGATTTTTTATCAATCTTACAAATCCACTAAGATTTTAAGAAAAATAAGAAACAACCCAGTACCAAAATCACAATAATTGCCAGTGTATCCTTTTGACTCCATCTCAACTGTCTATACTGACTTCTACCCTTTCCTCCCTGGTAACCACGCGCTTCCATGGCAATTGCCAATGAATCTGCACGCTTTAAGCTCGTCGCAAAAAGAGGAATTAAAATTGGAATCATAGCCTTTACTTTTTGAACGATGCTACCTTCGCCAAAGTCAACTCCACGAGCTTTCTGAGCATTCATAATTCTCGTTGTATCATCCATCAAGGTTGGAACAAAACGCAAACTCATTGATAACATGAGACCGATTTCATGAACGGGAACTTTCACACGTTTCAGCGGTGCTAAAAGAGCTTCAACTGCAGCTGCCAGACTCAAAGGCATGGTCGTTAATGTCAGCAAGGTTGAAAAGAAAATAATCAACACAAAACGACAGAAAATGATTCCAGCTTGTTGCAAAGCATAGTCTGTTATTCTTATAAAAGAAAACTCAAATAGAACATTTCCACTTGAAATGAAAAAGAGCTGAAAAAGAGTCGTAAAAGCGATCAAGAAGAACATGGATTTTAATCCCTGAACGAAAAATGAGAGAGAAACGCCTGACAAAGCGATAAATACACCTGTCGCTACAAACAGAATGAGATTGGTGAGGGGATTATTGGCCCAAAACACAACCAAAATCAGCAGGATCATGGCAAGCAATTTACTACGAGGATCCAAGCGATGAATGATAGAATCCCCTGGTATATAACGCCCTAAAATCATACTATCCATTTAGCGACTCCTTAAACTCCTCTATCTTGATTGGCAATTTTTTAAAAACTACACCTCTATCTGCCAAACGTTTACAAAAAGCAGTAATTTTAGGCACACCTAACTGCACTTTTTCCATAGAGGCTACATCTTGGAAAACTTCGCTCGGTTTACCACTTTTGACTAAACGCCCCTTTTCCATAACATAGACCTGATCAGCATACTCAGCTACATCATCCATCAAATGCGTTACCAGAACGATTGTCATTCCAGAAAGGTGGAGTTTTTTAAACAAGGTCATCAATTCTTTTCTGCCTAAAGGATCAAGCCCTGCTGTCGGTTCATCCAAAACCAAGATAGTTGGCTCCATGGCTAGCATACCTGCTATAGCCACACGTCTCATCTGACCACCTGAAAGTTCAAAAGGACTGCGCTCAAAGAGTGACTCATTGATGCCTACCAAGGCTAACTTTTCACGCGCAATTTTCTTGGCCTCTTCCTCGGAAACTCCAAAATTTTGCGGTCCAAACGCAACATCTTTCAAAACGGTCTCTTCGAAAATCTGATTTTCAGCAAATTGAAACACTAGACCGACCTGCTTTCGAATCTGGCGAATTTCTTTATTTGTTGATGTAGGGGTAATGATGGTATCGAAAACTCGAACAGAACCCTTACTTGGTACCAATAGGCCATTTAAAAGCTGTAAAATCGTTGATTTCCCACTACCTGTGTGCCCTACTAAAGCTGTATAGGAGCCATCCTCAATCGTCAAAGAAACATCAGTCAAGGCTGATGAAGATAGAGGGGTTCCCTCTTGATAGGTAAAGCTCACATTTTCTAGAGTAATTCCCATAACTTATCCTCTAGCTCTCCTTCTGTCAAATAGCCATCCGGCAACTGATAGCCAGTCTCTCTCAAAGATTCTCTCAATTGATTAGTAAAAGGTTCATCCAACCCTATCTGGTCAAGGTCATTCCGAGAAAAAAGTTCTCTTGGGCTGCTGGTTGACTCCACTTGGCCTTTTTTCATGACCAAGACACGGTCACTCATCGCAACTTCCTCTAAATCATGTGTAATGGAGACGACTGTCATCTGGTGGTCTTTTCGTATCTCTTGAACTGTCTGAATCAGTTCTCTGCGACCCTCGGGGTCTAACATACTTGTAGCCTCGTCCAGAATCAAAATAGCTGGCCTCAAGGCAACAACTCCTGCAATAGCCACACGTTGTTTTTGTCCACCAGACAAACGAGCTGGTTCTCTCTTCTTAAAGTCCAGCATACCTACCAACTCCAAAGATTCAGCCACTCTCTTTTTCATTTCTTCACGAGGAAGTCCCTGATTTTCTAAACCAAAGGCAACATCATCTTCAACAGTTGCGCCCACAAACTGGTTATCTGGATTTTGAAAAACCATACCAATTTGACGACGCAAGTCCCAAACATTCTCAGAAGACAGCAATTGGCCATCTATCCAGATTTCCCCAGACTCTGCTTCAAGCAAACCATCAATCAAACGGATAGTTGTCGATTTCCCACTTCCATTATGACCTACAATCGAAAGCCATTCTCCACGTTTTACGTGAAACGAGACATTATTAACATCATAATGTTCCTGGTCTTCCTTGTAACGAAAAGACAGATCTTTTACTTCAATAATCGATTTCATTTCGAACCAAATGTCCCTTTGAATACATGAGCGCTACCCTTGAAATAATCATATCCAGAGTAGATAGTGAAAAACAAAGCTATATAAAGCAACAGTTGACCAATTAAATTCCAATGTAAGAGCAAAAAGATAATGGCAAACATCTGACTAAAAGTCTTGATTTTCCCTGGCATCGCTGCTGCTAGAACTGTCCCTCCCGTCTCAACAAGCAACAAACGCAAGCCTGTCACAGCGAGTTCACGACAGATGATAATAGCAACAACCCAAGCTGGAGCCATGCCTAATTCAATCAACATGATAAAAGCTGACATGACCAGCAACTTATCCGCCATTGGATCTGCAAACTTCCCAAAGTTGCTGACCACATTCCATTTTCGAGCAAGGTAGCCATCGAGATAATCCGTTATACTAGCAACTGCAAAGATGATTGCTGCCAGTAGGTGACTGCCTTGTGAATGGTCCAAAGTCAAAATAAGAATAAAGAGAGGTATAAAGAGAATTCTACCAATTGTTAATACATTAGGGATTTGTTCTTTTTTCATTGGTTCTTCCTTAATCTGTAGTGAATGTAAGTGTTACAGTACCAGTCTGAGTTGTCAGCTTCGAGGTATCGATTGTTTGATTATCAACAGTTAAAGCAACTCCCTTCACTACACCCAAAGTAATAGTCACAGGTTCTTTTGTCGAAACTGTTGTTTTTGCGTTTTTATTGTCTGATGACAAAGTCACACCACCTTCAAGTTCACTTACTGAAACACTAACCCAGCTAGTTGCATCTGAAACTGTCAGCTGAACCGTAGCTGTTTCCTTACTCGTTTTATAGCGAGCTTCAATGCGATTTCCTTCGCCTGACACTGTAATAGTTGATTCCGTAGTAGAAGACGAGCTAGACGTCTGACTACTAGAAGATGAACTAGATGAGGTTGTTGAAGTGGTTGAGCTCACAACACTATAATTAGGCGAAGAAGGACGCGTTGGTTGAGTCTGGATATAATTCCAAACATAATAAGTCACAAAAATTAAAATCGACAAAGCAAATAGAACGAAATAAAACAAGGGGAGATAAGACGTTTTTTTCTTATTTGATCGTCTGCGACCAGACAAGTCTTCTTCATCAACATCTACCTCTTCGTAGGTAATCATGCTTCCCGAATCATAGGCATCCAAAATGATTCGCTCGTCCAATTCAACCGCCCAAGCACATTTTCTTAAAAAAGAACGAGCATAAAATGGACTAGGAAGTTGATCAAAATCATCAGCCTCCATAGCCTCTAATAAATTCATCTGAATATCCGTTTTTGCCTGCAGTTCTTCTATACTCAATCCCTGGTTAATTCTGGCTAGACGCAGAACCTCACCAATTGTTTTTTTTCTCATACTCAGCATTCCTTCTTTCTAGGGTTACTTATCTTTTAAGCTGGAAAGATTGTAAAATCAACTAGATCACCATCATCTATCAAACGATGACCTGCTTCAAGAACATCATCTAAAGTAATTTCTTGTAAAATTTTTGGTAAATCAAAAATAGTTTCCCCTCTGTCGACTGGTTCATACTGTGTCGCAATAAACTCCAAGGAGTTCATGCTACTGAAAAATTCCCCAAACATCTCACTCTTAACAAGATCCAGATGTTCCTCTGTAAGATCTGAATCTTTCGTAAAGTTGCGAATCGCCTTACGAAATTGATGCGACAACGAAACAGGTTCTTTCGTTTCCATCGTCAACATCACAAAATGAAAGCGGCTATTCACTTCTACCTCTAAGGACAGGGAGACATCCAACTTACCTGTCTCATATAACTTTTGAAATCGCTCAGAAGTCCAACCAAACATCATCGTAAACAATAATTTTAGCAAAACATTATAACGATAGCAATCTTCTTCTGATACCTCACCTGCTCCCCTAATTCCAACAGCAAGTTTTGATGAAGAGACTTCCATCCGAAGGCTATCTGTTTCTTTGACAGCTTGTAAAGTAAGCTTCTCCTTCCTTACTACCATTTCTTCCAATTTTCTAAGTTTCTTTTGTGAAAAATACTTTCCAATCGCATCTACATCAAAATTCCCAACCAAAAACAAAGACATGTTGACAGGTTTGTAAAAGGCTGTAAAGTTATCTTTTAAGTCATTTAGCTGGATATTATTAATTGATTTTTCGCTTCCAACAATATCTGCTGCCAGAGGAGTATTGGGATAAAGATTTGCTAAGGTTGCAAAAAACAGACGCGAATCTGGATCGTCTTGGTACATCTCACGTTCCTGTTGGATAATTTCCCTCTCTCGCTCAACTGAATCTTCTGTAAAATGAGCAACTGTTACCAATTCTTCAAGCAAATCCAAATTTTCTGATAAATGATCTATTGTCGAAAACAAATAACTCGTCTTTGTAAAACTTGTAAAAGCATTGCTATCAGCTCCCAAGCGTGTAAAAGACTCCATAATATCTTCAGCATTTTCTCTCTCAAATAGTTTATGTTCAAGAAAATGTGCAATTCCAGCTGGATAACACTGTAAACCTTTTTCAGATAGTGTAAAGCTTGTGTCTACTGATCCAAATTGAACTGTTACAACTCCGTAAACTTCATTAAATTGTTTCTTAGGAAGGAGAGACACTGTCAATCCATTTGATAGACGAGTCTGATAAACCGTCTCCTTTACAGCAGGATAGTATTTTTCTTCAAAGGTAACTGGTGTCATTCTATTCCTTCCATAAAGTATATCGCTTGTAACCGAACACTATTTGCTGCTCTGCAGATAGCTTCTTTATCAACTTGATTTAATTTTTCAATCCAATTGTCAAAATCTGATGTAGATTTCCCTAACAAACTTTTCAAGTAAACTCGCTCGATTAGTGAGCTCTGACTATCTTGCGCAAGCAATAAGGTTCTGCGAATCATCTCCTTAGTCTGTTCAATCTCCAAATCTGTAAAATTACCTTTTTTTAGTTCAAGTAATTGATGATTCATCAACTTCCTAGCTTGATTGCGATTTCCCCGATCAATGCCAGCATACATCCTCAATTGACCACTAAATAAATCCAATTGACTGGAGATAGTGTAGGCTAGACCAGCATTTTCCCGAACATTTGTAAAAAGCTTAGAGTGAGCAAAACCACCTAATAGACCATTCATTACTACCATGGCCAAATGATGCTTGTCTCCATAGCTCGTAGAACAATGGTAACCCAATTCCAAAACGGATTGGCCCACATTCTTACGAACCATTCCTTCCCGAAGGACGTTTGAATATGGTTGCTTGTACTGAGGCTTGACATGGAGTTGACGCCCAGTAAATGAGAATGATCTCAACCACTCCTCCACTTCAACTTCATTAAAATCACCCAAGAAAAAGAAATCAATCCGATCTTTGTTGAGAGCATCTTGAAAGCAAGTGTAGCTACTTCCCGGAGACTCATTTGAAATGCGATTTCGTAAATCACTGTATCTCAATTGAAGACGCTCATCACGGAAGAACAAGCTATCCAACTCCTTATGAGCAAAATAAAATGAATCATCCATATCAGTAGCCAAACTAGCCAATAACTGTTTTCTTTCAATTTCAAATAAGGCTGGCTCAAAGGCTCCATCTTGAGCTAAGGGGGCAAATAAAGTCTGGCTCACCAGTTCAAAAATTTGAGAAGTCAAGACATTCTTTTTACTTAAAAAATCATCCCTCACATAGGTAAATGTTAGGTCAAGAATATGTACCTGTCCCCTACGATAAGCACTCGTAGAAATATCTGTTCCATACAAACTTGCCAAATATCTGCGAAAAGCTTGAGATGTTGGGTAAGCTTTATTGGCAGTTTCCAACATACTTGCACTTAACATGCGTCCTGCTATTGTCTCAAGAGATAAGGGAGCAGTAAAACGAATAGTGATTTTATTTGTTTTAAACTTTTTGGATTGAACAAAATGTGCTGAAATTCCAGGCACCAACTCCATACCTTACCTCCTTACATATAGAGTTCTATTATACCACGAAAATCAAAATTTTTCTTGTTCTCTTTATAGCTTTCAAAAGTAAAATCGTTTTCATTTTGACTGACTTTCCTTCAGTTATTTCAGGGAAAATATGGTATAATACCAAAGATTGAGGTGAATTATGGAATACAAATTATTTGAAGAATTTATTACGCTCCAAGCTCTCCTAAAAGAGCTTGGAATTATACAAAGCGGCGGTGCTATCAAATCCTTTCTAATAGAGCATCAAGTTTACTTTAATGGTGAATTAGAAAGTAGACGTGGGAAAAAAATCCGTATTGGAGATACGATTGACATCCCTGATTTAAAAATTGACATCACCTTGACACAACCAAGTTTAAAAGAGCAAGAAGAATACCAAGCAGATAAGATTGAAAAAGAGCGGATTGCTAAACTTGTCAAAGAGATGAACAAGGGTGTAAAGAAAGAAAAACAAAAAACTACTTCATCACCTAAAGCCAAACAAGCTCCACGTTTTCCAGGAAGATAATCATGTGGCTCCAACATTTAACAATAAAAACCTTTCGAAACTACAAAGAGACGAAAATTGATTTTAATCCAAAATTAAACGTCTTTTTGGGTCAAAATGCACAAGGAAAGACCAACATTCTAGAAGCAATCTATTTCTTGGCCTTAACACGTAGTCATCGGACTCGGACAGATAAAAATCTCATTCATTTTGATGAAGAACAACTCCATCTTTCTGGCTTGCTACAGAAAAAAACAGGTTCTATCCCTCTAGAAATTGATTTAACACTAAAAGGGCGTGTGACTAAAGTCAATCACTTAAAGCAAGCTCGCCTCTCAGACTACATCGGACATATGAATGTGGTTCTCTTCGCACCTGAGGATCTCCAGTTAATTAAAGGAGCACCCTCCGTTCGTCGAAAGTTTATAGATATAGAACTGGGACAAATTAAACCAATCTACTTGTCAGACTTGTCAAACTATAACCATATACTCAAGCAAAGAAACACTTACCTAAAATCCAGTCAAAAGATTGACGAAACATTTCTGTCGGTCTTAGATGATCAGTTAGTAGAGTATGGTTGTCGCGTCATAAAACATCGGACAAAATTCATCAAAGACTTAGAGAAATTTGGTGAAAAAAAACACTTAGAAATTTCAAACCAATCAGAAAAGTTGTCAATTTCTTATCAATCAACTGTCAACTTCACTAATGAAAAAGTTTTAATGGATTCTTTTAAAATGGCTTTAGAAAAAAGTAGATCAAGAGATTTATTTAAAAAGAATACTGGTGTTGGCCCTCATCGAGATGACATTGCTTTCTATATCAACGGTATGGATGCTAGTTTTGGAAGTCAAGGGCAACATCGTAGTCTTGTGCTTTCTATCAAACTAGCAGAGATTGAACTAATGGAAAGCATTACTAACGAGTCTCCAATACTCTTGCTTGACGATGTTATGAGCGAACTTGACAATACACGGCAACTAAAATTACTAGAAACCATTTCTCAATCTATCCAAACCTTTATTACAACAACAAGTTTAGACCACTTACAAAACTTGCCAGAAAACCTTAGTATTTTCAATATTCAAAACGGTAAAATCTCTGTAAATAAAAATTGACAACTTTGTCAACAAAAAGAACTCCTGAAAATCAGGAGTTCTTTTTTACCTTTTTTACTACTTACATGGAGTAGTTTGGCGCTTCATTAGTAATTTGCACATCATGAGGATGGCTTTCTTTTAGACCAGCCCCAGACATTTCAATAAATTGAGCATTATCATGTAGTTCTTTAAGGTTAGCTGCACCACAGTAACCCATACCAGAGCGAATACCACCAATCATTTGGAAGACAATATCAGCTGCTGGTCCTTTATAGGCAACACGGCCTTCAATTCCTTCTGGAACAAGTTTGTTTGCTTCATTGACAGAACCTTGGAAGTAACGGTCACTTGAACCTTTCTTCATTGCAGCGATGGATCCCATACCACGGTAAGTCTTAAACTTACGTCCTTGGAAGATTTCCGTTTCACCTGGCGCTTCGTCTGTTCCAGCAAACATTGATCCAAGCATAACCGCATTTCCACCTGCAGCAAGGGCTTTTACAATATCTCCAGAGTACTTGATTCCACCATCAGCAATGATTGTTTTACCATATTCACGCGCAACTGCTGCTGCATCATAGATTGCTGTCACTTGTGGGACACCAACTCCTGCAATCACACGAGTGGTACAGATAGAACCTGGTCCGATACCGACTTTGACAACATCTACACCTGCATCATAAAGAGCACGCGCACCTTCAGCAGTGGCAATATTACCCGCAATCAAAGTGCGATCTGGGAAGTGAGCACGAATTTCAGCAATTTTACGTAGAACACCAGCAGAGTGACCATGGGCAGTATCAATAACAATTGCATCAGCTCCTGCTTCAAAAAGAGCCTCTGCACGTTCAAATGTATCTGAAGTAACACCTACAGCACCTGCAACTAAGAGACGACCAAACTCATCTTTAGCAGCATTTGGAAACTCAATCACTTTTTCAATATCTTTGATAGTAATCAAGCCAGAAAGACGACCTTCTTCGTCTACCAAAGGAAGTTTTTCAATACGGTGTTCTTGAAGAATGCTTTCAGCTGTTGCAAGATCTGTACCCACAGGAGCAGTAACAAGATTTTCACTGGTCATGTGGTTTGAGATTGGCTGATTGTAATCTGAAATAAAGCGAAGATCTCGGTTTGTCAAAATACCAACCAATTTACGATTTTCAAGTGTTTCCACAACTGGAACACCACTGATACGGTAGCGTCCCATCAGTTCGTCCGCTTCAGCAATAGTGTGTTCTGGAGTCAAGAAGAATGGATCAATAATAACACCATTTTCAGAACGTTTTACCTTGCGAACTTCATCTGCCTGTTGCGCAATAGACATATTTTTATGGATTACTCCAAGACCACCCGCACGAGCAATGGCAATAGCCATTTGACTTTCTGTGACTGTATCCATGGCGGCTGTTATAATTGGGATATTTAAAGTCAGATTATCTGCCAATTTTGTTGTTAAATCTGCATCATTAGGCAACACATGACTTTCTGCTGGAATTAGCAATACATCATCAAAGGTAAAACCTTTTTTTAAAAATTTAGTATCCCAATTAGACATTGAAGTTTCCTCTTTTCTTTCTTTTTGAGCTTGACTCTTTTTGTATTGTATCTATCATACCATTCTATGAAAATTTGTCAATTATATTTATGGTAGAAATCATAAAAAAACTATCCCTGTGATCCTATGGAAGAGATAGTTTTACGATTCATATTTTATCTATTATTTAAAATAATTTAGTCCCATTGCTCCCTTAACTTCAGATAGAGTTTGCCCCGCAACCTCACGCGCTTTCTCACTACCTTTTTGAAGCATATTGTACACTTCTCCCATATCCTTAGCAAATTCGATACGGCGCTCACGAATAGGATCAAGTTCGCGTTCGAGTATTTCAAGTAGATAACGCTTCGTCTTCACATCGCCAAGACCACCACGTTGATAATGTTCTTTCATATCCGCAATTTCTTGAGCATCTTCAGGACGACCAAACACATCTAGATAATGGAAAACCATATTTCCTTCAATCTTACCTGGATCCTCGACTCGAATATGGTTCGGATCAGTATACATGCTCATGACTTTTTTACGCAAGGTATCCGCATCATCAGCTAGATAAATACCATTATTAAGGGATTTAGACATTTTAGCATTTCCATCTAGACCAGGCAAACGCCCTGCTCTCTCATTTTCTGGATAAATACCTTCCGGTTCCACCAAGACATCACAGTTATATGCGTTGTTAAAAGAACGAACAATCTCACGAGTCTGTTCAATCATTGGTTTCTGATCTGTCCCAACAGGAACATAATTAGCCTTAAAGGCTGTGATATCAGCTGCTTGCGCGATTGGATATACCAAAAATCCTGTCGGAATACTTTCTCCAAACCCTTTCTGAGCAATCTCTGTTTTTACTGTAGGATTCCGTTCCAAACGAGCTAATGAGACTAGATTCATATAGTACATAGATAGTTCAGCCAACTCTGGGATTTGGCTTTGAATAAAGATAGTTGATTTGCTTGGATCCAATCCAACTGCTAGGTAATCCAAGGCAACATTCCCAATTGATTCTACAATCGTTTGAGGGTCTTTGGCGTGATCTGTCAAGGCTTGTTGGTCCGCCAAAAAAACAAACATATCATACTTGTCTTCTTCCTGCAGTAATACTCTATTTTTAAGACTCCCAACATAATGTCCAATATGCAGTTTGCCTGTTGGGCGATCTCCTGTTAAAATAATGGGTTTCGTCATTTTTTTCTCCTTCGAAATGGTCTCTTCAATTATAGCATTTTTTTGTTAAAATAACAGAAAATTATTTAAATCAAACAACTAACTCTTTGTAAATAAACCTGTAAACTTAATTGACACAAAATTGACAAACAAAAATTTGAATATTTCTCTCTTTTCTAGTAGAATAAATGTATTACATATTATAGGAGAAAAACATTGCTTACAGTATCTGATGTTTCACTACGTTTTAGTGATCGCAAACTTTTTGATGATGTCAATATCAAATTTACAGAAGGAAATACATACGGATTAATTGGTGCTAATGGTGCTGGGAAGTCTACATTCTTAAAAATTCTAGCTGGTGATATCGAACCTACAACTGGTCACATCTCTCTTGGTCCAGATGAACGTCTCTCTGTCCTCCGTCAAAATCACTTTGACTATGAAGATGAACGTGCAATTGATGTCGTTATCATGGGAAATGAAAAACTTTATAGCATCATGAAGGAAAAAGATGCTATTTACATGAAGGAAGATTTTTCCGATGAAGATGGTGTTCGTGCAGCTGAACTCGAAGGTGAGTTTGCTGAACTTGGAGGTTGGGAAGCAGAGAGTGAAGCATCTCAACTACTTCAAAACCTAAATATTCCAGAAGAATTGCACTACCAAAACATGAGCGAATTGGCAAATGGTGAAAAAGTGAAGGTTCTCCTTGCTAAAGCCTTATTTGGTAAACCTGATGTTCTTCTCTTGGACGAGCCAACCAACGGTTTGGATATCCAATCAATTACATGGCTAGAAGACTTCTTGATTGACTTTGATAACACTGTCATCGTTGTATCCCATGACCGTCACTTCCTCAACAAAGTATGTACTCACATGGCCGACCTTGACTTTGGAAAAATTAAACTCTATGTCGGAAACTATGACTTCTGGAAGGAATCTTCTGAGCTTGCTGCTAAATTGTTAGCAGACCGTAATGCCAAAGCGGAAGAAAAAATTAAGCAATTGCAAGAATTCGTTGCTCGATTTTCTGCCAATGCTTCTAAGTCAAGACAGGCAACGTCTCGTAAAAAAATGCTTGACAAGATTGAACTAGAAGAAATTGTTCCATCCAGTCGTAAATATCCATTTATCAACTTTAAAGCAGAGCGTGAGATTGGTAATGATCTCTTGACAGTAGAAAATCTAACTGTCAAGATCGATGGTGAGACTATTTTAGACAATATTAGCTTTATCTTGCGTCCAGGTGATAAGACAGCTCTTATTGGACAAAATGACATCCAAACAACTGCATTAATTCGTGCAATCATGGGTGACATTGACTATGAAGGAACTGTTAAGTGGGGAGTTACTACCAGTCGCTCTTACTTGCCAAAAGATAACTCTGCTGATTTTGCAGGGGGCGAGTCAATTCTTGACTGGTTGCGTCAATTTGCAAGTAAAGAAGAAGACGATAATACCTTCTTACGTGGTTTCCTTGGTCGTATGCTCTTCTCTGGTGATGAGGTTAACAAACCTGTAAACGTCTTGTCAGGGGGAGAAAAAGTACGTGTCATGCTTTCAAAACTTATGCTTTTGAAATCAAACGTCCTTGTACTTGATGATCCAACAAATCACTTAGACTTGGAATCTATCTCAAGCTTAAACGATGGATTGAAAAACTTTAAAGAATCAATCATCTTTGCTAGTCATGACCACGAGTTCATTCAAACTTTGGCAAACCATATTATTGTTTTGTCTAAGAATGGCGTCATCGATCGTATCGATGAAACCTACGATGAATTCCTAGAAAATGCAGAAGTACAAGCAAAAGTCAAAGAACTTTGGAAAGACTAAATAAGACTTCAAAACTCAGTTGGGGTAGCCAACTGAGTTTTCTATCATTCTACGAGGTAACATGAAATCATTTTTTAAAACATATTGGACCTATTTTGTTTCTTTCATCATTCCTTTAGTAATTATGACCGGAGTATACCTAACTCAAGGTATCTACTGGAATAGCGATACATCCCCACTATTAGGAGACGGTTTTCATCAATACGTTATTTTTGATGTGGCTTTACGGAATATTCTACATGGAAATGGTAGTTTGTTTTACACCTTTACAAGTGGCCTCGGACTAAATTTCTATGCTCTATCTAGTTATTACTTGGGTAGTTTTCTCTCACCCCTAGTTTACTTTTTTAATCTGTCGAATATGCCAGATGCTGTCTATCTAACCACTATCTTAAAATTTGGATTGATTGGTCTGTCAACCTTCTTTAGTCTAAATAGATTATTTAAAGATATCCAAAAATTTTTAAAACTGGCCTTATCTACTTCCTATGCTTTAATGAGCTTCACTGTCAGTCAGTTAGAGATAAAAACCTGGTTAGATGTTTTTATCTTGATTCCTTTAATTATAACCGGTTTACACCTACTTATAACACAAAAGAAGCGCCTACTATACTTTACAAGCTTGTCAATCTTATTTATTCAAAATTATTATTTTGGATATATGACAGCATTGTTCCTTATTTTTTGGTATTTCTGCCAAATTTCTTGGGACTTTAAAACTCGAAAATCATCTTTTCTTGATTTTGTTGTTACCTCCTTTTTAGCAGGAATGGCTAGTTTGATTATGACTCTTCCTACACTGTTTGATTTACAAACTCATGGGGAAAAGTTAACTGCCATCACAAAATTAAAAACAGATAGTAGCTGGTATCTGGATATTTTCGCAAAACAATTCATTGGATCTTTTGATACAACTAAGTATGGATCTATACCAATGATTTTTGTTGGATTGCTTCCCTTTATTTTAACCATTCTATTTTTCACAATAAAATCCATAAGGTTTCACGTGAAACTTACCTATGCAATTTTCTTTACTTTTTTAATAACAAGCTTTTACATAGAAGCACTTGATTTATTTTGGCAAGGGATGCATACCCCAAATATGTTTTTGCATCGCTATGCTTGGATTTTTTCCACTCTGTTAATTTATACTGCAGCAGAAGTCTTAAATCGTCTGAAAGAACTGAAACTCTGGAATCTATTTGTCTCACTTTTTCTTGTACTAACAGGATTTTTGGCCACTGTCTATTTTAAATCACACTATTCTTTTTTAACTGATTTGAATATCCTACTCACTCTTGAATTTCTACTAGTTTATGCTCTTTTACTTCTTGCAGTCATTAGAAAATTTATCTCTATAAATCTATTTGCAATTCTTTTGTCTTTATTTATAACATTTGAGATAAGCTTAAATGCTTCATCTCAAATGGAAGGAATAGCTAAAGAATGGGCCTTTGCTTCTCGTAGCGCCTATAATAGAGATATCACCGCTATGGAATCCATTCTAAACCAAATTGACAATCCATTTACACGTACTGAAAAACTGCAAATTCAGACTGGGAATGACAGTATGAAATTTAACTACAATGGAATCTCTCAATTTTCGTCTGTACGAAATCGTTCAGCTAGCACTAGTTTGGATAAACTGGGATTCAAATCCTCTGGAACCAACCTCAATCTCCGTTATGCAAATAATAGTCTTTTAGCAGATAGTTTATTTGGAATCCAGTACAATATTTCTGAAAATTCACTTGATAAGTATGGCTTTCAAGAGATTTATCAAAAGGATCATTTAACCTTATATAAAAATCAACTCTCTTTACCCATTGTCTTTGCTACTCAATCTATTTACACAGATGTAAACTTTAATAATCATACTCTGGATAATCAGGCTTTATTTATAAACCAGCTTGCTAATCTCAACTTAGATTACTTCTCCCAAATAGCATCTGATAAAACAGATACTTCAGATGGTTTAACGAGCATCACAGGTTCTGCGAATGAAGATGCAAAGATTGATTATCAAATTGAGGTTCCTCAAAATAGCCAAGTCTATCTCTCTTTTTCAAATCTTCATTTTACAAATGATAAGCAAAAGAAAGTTGACATCCTTGTCAATGGTGAAAAAAAGACTTTTACAACTGACAATGCCTTTAATTTCTTTAATTTGGGTTATACTGAAGAACAAAAAACTTTCAATATCAGTGTTAGCTTCCCTGGAAATTCTCAGGTGTCATTTGAATCTCCAACCTTCTATCGTTTAGATACTCAGGCTCTTACTGAGGCAATTCAAAAAATTAAAGAACAACCTGTAGAAGTATCGAGCTCTAAAAATAAAGTCTTTGCTACATATGAAGTAAAACAAGATACCTCTATTTTCTTCACTATTCCTTATGACAAAGGTTGGTCTGCATACCAAGATGGGAAAAAACTTGAAATCAAGCAGGCTCAAACTGGTTTTATGAAAGTTGATGTTCCAAAGGGAAAAGGCACCATTACACTTTCCTTTATCCCCAATGGTTTTGTTATTGGAGCAGCCTGCTCACTAACTGCCCTTCTTCTTTTTGGGATCTATAATCACATACGAAATTTATCTAAGACATAAAAAGATTGACCAAGGAATTGGTCAATCTTTTTAATCTTCTTCCATTTTCTTAGGTTGATAAGCTAGCATACCTAAAGCAGTAAATAAAGCTAGAGTTATAATAAGGAAAATCACTTGATGATGAATATTTCCTGTCATAGAGATTGTTTGTCGTAAGCCTGATACAGAGTAACTCATTGGTAACCAAGGATTGACACCTTTGAAGAAATCATTTGTCAAAGCAAGGGGATAGGTCCCTGCACTTGATGCTAACTGTAATAAAAGTAAAATAAGAGAGAAGAAGGCTCCTAAACGACTATTCCAAGTTGTTAAAGCTGTCACCATAGACATGAAAGCTAAACTTGTGATTACAATTAGAATCAAGGTCCTCATCTCATGGTTCGCAGTCAATCCAATAAGATGGACACCTCCATAAACTAAAACACCTGCTAAGATAGCTATAATCCCATTTATTTCAGAACGAGACTTCAACCAAGCCCAACGACTCTCTGGATGACGTCCAGAAGGCAACTTAGCAAAAATCATATTGGTAGATATAGCAGCAACAAAAAGAGCAACTGATATCATATAAGGAGCCATGGCAATCCCATTTACAGGAACTTGGTCATTATCTGTTTTTGAGAGAAGTAGAGGTTCAGATAATGTTTCTGCATTTTTAGATTCTGTTGAAGCTGATTTGAGTTGATTATTAGCATTGCCTAATCCTCGTCCTAATGAATCAACTCCCGTCTGTAAATCTTCAAGACTAGAGGTTAAGGTTGTTCCACCTTCTGCTAGTTTTACAGCACCATCTGCAATCTTCATAGCACCACTTCCTAGTTGGGATGCTGCAGAAAGTAACTGTGTTGATTTATCTGTTAATTGACCAGAGCCAAATT